>NZ_JARGEF010000310.1:0-7977 GCF_033794725.1 Streptomyces sp. ID05-39B
GCACCACCCCCACCCCCGTCACCCTTCTCGGCGCCGGCGCCATGGGGACCGCCCTGGCCCGCGCCTGGCTGGCCGCCGGGCACCCGGTGACCGTCTGGAACCGCACTGCCGTCCGGGCCGAGCGGCTGGCCGCCGAGGGTGCCGTCGTGGCCGCGAGCCCGGCGGAGGCCGTGGCCGCCGGACGGCTGGTGGTCCTGTGCCTGCTGGACGACGCGTCCGTCGGCGAGGCCCTCGACGGGGCCGACCTCACCGGCCGCGATCTGGTGAACCTCACCACCGGCACCCCGGCCGAGGGCAGGCGGCGGGCCGCCTGGGCAGCCGAGCGCGGCGCCCGTTTCCTGGACGGCGGCATCATGGCCGTACCGCCGATGATCGGGGCCGCGGACAGCGGAGGATACGTTTTCTACAGCGGTTCCTCCGAGTTGTTCGAGGAGCACCGCGCCACCCTCGCCGTGCCCGCCGGGACCGAGTACGTGGGCGCGGATCCCGGCTTCGCGGCGCTGCACGACGTGGCGTTGCTGAGCGCGATGAGCGGCATGTTCGCGGGTGTCCTGCACGCGTTCGCGCTGATCCGCCGGGAGGACATCGCCCCCGGCGACTTCGCCCCGCTCCTCGTGTCCTGGCTCGGCGCGATGGCCCCCATGGCCCACCAGACGGCCGCGCAGCTGGAGAGCGGCGACTTCGCCAAGGGCGTGGTGTCCAACCTCGCCATGCAGGTAGCCGGCAACGCCACCCTGCTGCGCACGGCCGAGGAGCAGGGCGTCAGCCCCGAGCTGCTCACGCCGTACATGTCCCTGATGGAACGACGCCTGGCGGAGGGCCACGGGGAGGAGGACACGACGGGGGTCGTGGAGCTGCTCGCGCCGCGGACGGGCTGATCCCCTTGCGTCCATGGCCGGCCGGTCGGCCGCTCAGCCGGCCGGTCCATCGATCGGCCGGCCGGTCCATCGGTCTGTCGGCCGGTCCATCGGTCTGTCGGCCGGTCTGTCGGCCGGTCCATCGGTCTGTCGGCCGGCGCTGTGAAGCGCTCAGTCGGCGTACAAGGCGAGCGTGCCGCGGCGTCGGACGTCCAGGGTCGCGCAGTGGAAGGAGCCGCCGAACGGCGCGTAGTGCAGCAGGTCGCACGGGATCGGCTCGAAGCCCCAGCGTTCCAGCGCGCGCAGCATCCCGGTGTGGTGGCGCTCGGCGATCACCCGTTTCTCGTCGATCATGAGCACGTTCATGCTGAGCCACCTGCCGCACATCGAGGTGATCCTCAGCAGGCGGTCGTCGATCGGGTCGGGCTCGGGCGCGACCAGGACGTCCCAGGATCTGAGGGGCTCGGGGAGCCGGTCGACGTCGACGTACTCGGGATTGACCAGCACCTTGCCGGGCGCGAGCGGGACGAGCGTGGTGTCGATGTGCATGGGCGTACGGCAGCGGCTCTCGACCTCGTGGACGCGGTATCCGGGGCCGAGGTGGCGGCGCAGCCACTCGATGCCCATCCGGTTGGTGACGTTGCTGGGTGTCACGAACAGATCGCGTCCGGCCCGGACGAAGTCCGCCGCGTCGAAGACCGGCTCGAACTCGGTGAGGATGCGGCGCGGGGGCTCGCCGTCCCGCGGTGGCCGGAAACCGCGTTCGAACAGTTCGTCGGTGAGCTGGGGCTTCGGGGCCGCCGTCCAGCGGGCGCCGCGCCGGAAGTAGTCCTTGAGAACACGGCGGTAGGAGTGGGTCTCGAAGTATCGGCACGGCCACGCCATCGGCGTCTCGATGATCTCGTCACCGATCACGAGCATGCTGTCGCGCGGACAGGTGTTGCAGAAACCGCGTGACGACCAGTCGGGGGTGCCGTAGCGGCGCCGGTGGTCGACCGGGTCCGGGCGCCTGACCGTGACACCGAGGGACACCAGCAGGGCGACGAACTCTTCCAGCTCGTGCCGCGCCTTGTCGATCAGCGGGCGCGGATATCTGTAGCCCGCGGCCACCCCCTGCAACCGTGCGGCCCACGGCGGGATGTTGCACCTGACGACCGGATGGTCGGAGGGGATCGTCGCGCCGTCGAGCCGCCCGACGATGATCTCCTCCAGCGGGTCCCATTCGTTGTGCGAGTTGACGGGCGACACGAGGGGCCGCTGCTCCGCCTCCCGCACGGCCGGCGTTGCCGTTCCCTCTGTTCCCGCTGTTCCCCCCGTTCCCGCCGCTTCCGCCGTTTCGGCCGTTCCCGCTGTTTCCGCCGTTTCCGCCGACGTCGCCGCCGCCCTCGCGACCGCGCCGGCCGTGGCCGTCGCCGTGGCCGTCCTCGCCGCCGTGGCCGTCGCCGTGGCCGTCCTCGCCGCCGTGGCCGTCCTCGCCTCGGTGTCGAGCCCTCCGGGCCTCCGCGTCACCGTCATCCTCAGCCGCCCTTCGGTCGCCTCGGTCAGCGGTTCGTCGCCGACCGGGTACCCGCTGTCGACGAGCCCTCACCGGGCGCTTCGGAAAGCCCCCGAACCGGCCGGCCCTCCGCCCCCCTACGCCAGCCACTGCTCGTACGCCAGGTTCGCCACCAGCGCGAACACGACCGCCAGCAGCACGATCCGTACGAAGCCGCTGCCCTTCTTCAGCGCCGTGCGGGCACCGAGCATGCCGCCCGCGAGGTTGAAGGCGGCCATCGGGAGCGCCAGTTGCCACAGCACCGCCCCCTGCCAGGCGAACATCGCCAGGGCGCCGGCGTTGGTGCAACAGTTGACGATCTTGGCGGTTGCGGAAGCGGTTACCAGATCGAGGTGGAGGACCGCCGTCAGTGCGAGCACGAGGAAGGTGCCTGTGCCGGGGCCGATGAGTCCGTCGTAGAAACCGATTCCGAGTCCGGCGAGGCCGATCGCGGCGAGGACGCGGCGCGGGCCGGCCGGGCCGATGGCGGGGGCGGTGCCGAAGGCCGGGCGCAGGATCACGAAGGCGGCGACCGCGAGCAGCACCACCATGATCACCGGCTTGAGGACATCGGTGCTCATCCCGGCCGCGAAGAAGGCCCCCGCCGAGGATCCGGCGAGCGCGGCGAGGCCGATCCGTACGGCCACCCCCACGTCGACAGGCGCCTTGCGGGCGTAGGTCACCGCCGCGCCGGTGGTGCCGACGATGGCGACCGCCTTGTTGGTGCCGAGGGCGTGCGCGGCGGGGGTGCCGGCCGGCAGGCCGAGCAGCAGGACCGGCAGCAGGAGGAGCCCGCCGCCGCCGACCACGGCGTCGATCCAGCCGGCCGCGAGGGCGGCGAGGCAGAGGAGGACGACCATGGTCAGGGATATGTCGGGCATGACCGCGACCCTAAAGACGGATAGATGGTTCGTCCATCGAACTGAGCCACTTCTGAGCTTCGCGCCGGTCGGAGACACCCGCCAGCATGAACCGGCACCCACCCGCCCCCGCGGCGGGCAGGCGGAACCTCACACGGCGCCCCTCGCGCACCCCGGCAACCCTCACATCCCGGCCGCGCCCCCGCTGAGGGCAGCGTTCCTCGCGGGAAACAACGGTGATGCTGCCGGGTAACCTCCGCACCGCACGCTCGATGGCATGACCTCGAATAAGCGTGTGGTGGTGATCGGAGCCGGCCTGGCGGGCGTACGCCTCGCCCGGCGGCTCGGTGAGCTGGGCACGCCCGCACTGCTGATCGGCGAGGAGGAGCACCGGCCCTACAACCGGGTCCTGCTCGCCGAGGTGCTGGCCGGCCGGTTCGCCCCCGAGGTGATCGCGCTGCCCGCGCCCGCCGAGCTCGTCCGGGCCCGGGTGACCGGGATCGACCGCGAGCGGCGCAGCCTGGCCTGCGCGGACGGCTCGGAGATCGCATACGACACGCTGGTGCTGGCCACCGGCTCCAACCCGGTGCTGCCGCCGCTGCGCGGACTGTTCACGCCGGACCACGAACTGCCCGAGGGCGTCCACGCCTTCCGCACGATGGACGACTGCCTCGGGCTGTCGAAGGCGGTCCGGCCGGGTGTGCGGGCCGTCGTCATCGGGGGCGGGCTCCTCGGGGTCTCCGCCGCCCGCGCGCTCGCCGTCCGGGGTGCGCAGGTGGTTCTCGCCCAGCAGTCCGAGCGGCTGATGGAGCGTCAGCTGGACCCGAACGCCTCGGGGCTGGTGCTGCGGCACCTGCGGGACCTGGGCGTCGAGGTGCACACCGAGTGCCGGGTCCGCGACGTGCGCTGCGTCGGCGGCGCGGTCCGCTCGGTGGAGATGGCCGACGGCTACGCCCTCGACGCCGACCTGGTGGTCCTGGCGTGCGGGGTCCACCCGCGCACCGGCCTCGCCAAGGAGGCCGGACTCGCCGTCCGCAAGGGCGTCCTCGTCGACGACGAACTGCGCACCTCCGACCCGCACATCCGCGCGATCGGGGACTGCGTCCAGCACGGCGGCGAGGTGTACGGGCTCGCCGCGCCGGCGCTCGAACAGGCCGACGTACTGGCGGAGTTGCTCGCCGGAAGGGCAACCGCCCGCTACTCGGGAACGCGTTCCCTCACCCGTCTCACGCTGGCCGGGGACGGTTCGCTGGACCTCGCCGCGTTCGGCGAGACCGAGGCGCTCCCCGGCGACGACGTCGTGCAGCTCGCCGACGCCACCCGCGGCACCTACCGCAAGGTCGTCGTCCGCGACGACCGCCTGGTCGGCGGTGTGCTCGTCGGCGAACTCGGCACCGTCGGCGCGCTCGCCCGCGCCTGGGAGGGAGCAGAGCCGCTCCCCGACCACGGCCCTCTGCTCCACCTGCTCACCAACGACGGAGGCTCCTGAATGACCGCCACCCCGGGGGCCACCCCCACGATCGTCCTCGTCGGCCACGGCATGGTCGGCCAGCGCTTCCTCGAGGCGCTCGCCGAGCGCGGCCTGACCGCCACGCACCGCGTGGTCGTGCTCTGCGAGGAGCCGCGTCCCGCGTACGACCGCGTCCAGCTCACCTCGTACTTCTCGGGGAAGACGCCCGAAGAACTCTCCATGACCGACATGGAGTTCATCAAGGACCACGGCATCGAGCTGTACGTCGGCGACCCGGCGCAGACCATCGACCGTGATGCCCGCAGGGTGACCGCCCGCTCGGGTCTGGCCGTCGACTACGACGTGCTGGTGCTGGCCACCGGCTCCTACCCGTTCGTGCCGCCGGTGCCGGGCAAGGACGCCGAGGGCTGCTTCGTCTACCGCACGATCGAGGACCTCCTCGCCATCGAGGCGTACGCCAAGGCGCGGGCCACGACGGGCGCGGTGGTCGGCGGCGGTCTGCTCGGCCTGGAGGCCGCGGGCGCGCTGAAGGGTCTCGGACTCACTTCCCACATCGTGGAGTTCGCGCCGCGCCTCATGCCGGTGCAGGTCGACGAGGGTGGTGGCGCGGCCCTGCTGCGCACCATCGAGGAGATGGGCCTGAGCGTCCACACGGGCGTCGGCACCCAGGCGATCGTGACGGACGCCTCCGGTGCCGTCACCGGCATGAAGCTGTCGGACGGCTCCGAACTCGCCACCGACCTGGTGGTGTTCAGCGCCGGTGTCCGCCCCCGCGACCAGCTGGCCCGCGAGTCGGGACTGACGGTCGGCGAGCGCGGCGGCATCGCGGTCGACGAGCAGTGCCGTACGGTCAGCGACCCGCACGTCTTCGCGATCGGTGAGTGCGCGCTGGCCGCCGACGGCCGGGTGTACGGCCTGGTCGCCCCGGGATACGAGCAGGCCGAGACGGCCGCCGCGACGATCGCCGCCGACGAGACCGAGCAGTTGTCCTTCACCGGCGCCGACCTGTCCACCAAGCTGAAGCTGCTCGGTGTGGACGTGGCCTCCTTCGGTGACGCGCACGGCACCGCCGAGGACTGCCTCGACGTGGTGTACTCCGACTCCCGCTCGGGCCTGTACAAGAAGCTGGTCATCGGCCGCGACGGCACCCTGCTCGGCGGCATCCTGATCGGCGACGCGGACGCCTACGGCACCCTGCGCGCCCTGACCGGCTCGGTCCCGCCGATCTCGCCCGAGTCGCTGGTGCTGCCCGCCGGGGCCGGCGGCGGCGCCCAGCTCGGCCCGTCCGCCCTGCCCGACGAGGCGGTCATCTGCTCCTGCCACAACGTCACCAAGGGCACCATCCGCGGCGCGGTCACCGAGCACTCCTGCACGACCGTGCCCGAGGTGAAGAAGTGCACCAAGGCCGGTACCGGCTGCGGCAGTTGCGTCAAGCTCCTGGGCCAGCTCGTCACCGCCGAGCTGGAGGCGAGCGGCGTCGAGGTCGACAAGGGCCTGTGCGGCTGCTTCTCGCAGACCCGCGAGGAGCTGTACGAGATCGTGCTCGCCCTGCGCATCAACACCTACCAGGACATGCTCGACCGCTACGGCCGTGACGGCGCGCGGGGCGGCGACGGCTGTGACGTCTGCAAGCCCGCGGTCGCCTCCATCATCGCCTCGCTGGCCCCCACGATCGGCGCCAGCGGCTACGTCCTGGACGGCGAGCAGGCGGCCTTGCAGGAGACCAACGACCACTTCCTCGCCAACCTCCAGAAGAACGGCTCCTACTCGGTCGTACCGCGTATCCCCGGCGGTGAGATCACCCCCGAGGGCCTGATCGTCATCGGCGAGATCGCCCGCGACTTCGGCCTCTACACGAAGATCACCGGCGGTCAGCGGATCGACATGTTCGGCGCCCGCGTGGAACAACTCCCGCTGATCTGGGCCCGCCTGGTCGACGCCGGCTTCGAGTCCGGCCACGCCTACGGCAAGTCCCTGCGCACGGTGAAGTCCTGCGTCGGCCAGACCTGGTGCCGCTACGGCGTCCAGGACTCCGTCCGCATGGCGATCGACCTGGAGCTGCGCTACCGGGGCCTGCGCTCCCCGCACAAGCTCAAGTCGGCCGTCTCCGGCTGCGCCCGCGAGTGCGCCGAGGCCCAGTCCAAGGACTTCGGCATCATCGCCACCTCCAACGGCTGGAACCTGTACGTCGGCGGCAACGGCGGCGCCACCCCGCGCCACGCCGACCTCCTCGCCCAGGACCTCTCCGACGCCGGACTGATCCGTCTGATCGACCGGTTCCTGATGTTCTACATCCGCACCGCCGACCGGCTGGAGCGCACCTCGACCTGGCTGGATCGCATCCCGGGCGGCCTGGACCACGTACGGGACGTGGTCGTGGAGGACTCCCTCGGCATCTGCGAGGAGCTGGAATCCCTGATGGCCGCGCATGTGGCGAACTACGCCGACGAGTGGGCGACCACCATCAACGACCCCGAGAAGCTCGCCCGGTTCGTGTCCTTCGTCAATGCACCGGACACCCCCGACCCGGTCGTCGGCTTCGTCCCCGAGCGTGACCAGATCAAGCCCGACCTGCCGCTGCTCACCATCGGCCACCGTCCCCTGGAAGGGAGCGCCCAGCGATGACCCTGGCACTCGAGACGACCGACCTGAAGGTCCAACTCCAGCTCGGAGACAACTGGTTCACGGTCTGCGACCTGAGCCTGCTGGTCCCCGGCCGCGGGGTGGCGGCACTCCTGCCGGACGGCCGTCAGGTCGCCCTGTTCCGGGACCGGGCGGGCGAGCTGTACGCCGTGGACAACCGTGACCCGTTCAGCGGCGCGGCGGTCCTCTCCCGCGGCCTGACCGGGTCCGTGCAGGGCCGGCCGTTCGTCGCCTCGCCCCTGCTCAAGCAGCGTTTCGATCTGCGCAGCGGCCAGTGCCTGGACGACGACACGGTCGGCGTCACCACGTACGAGGTGCGGGCGGCGGGCTGAATCACCCTGCTCCTGCAAGCGGATACCGGCGGCCTCGCTCCTGAGGCCGCCGTAGCCGTTTCTCCAGCCGGCGCGGTACGTCGGGCGGCTGGGACACGTCCTCCCCCTCATTGAAAGGAACCTGACAGCCGAGGGATGGAACACGGCCGGACGGCGGCTCGTTACTCGCCAACGAAGTGTCACTGCGGCGGTGCGCCGGGTCTCCTTGCGTCAGGACCTCCGGCACGCCGCCAGGACGCGTCCGCCGCCCGACCCCACCCCGGAGGCACCGACCATGACC
>NZ_JARGEF010000311.1:0-7939 GCF_033794725.1 Streptomyces sp. ID05-39B
TCCCTCCACAGCCCCGCCCACGGGGACCCCCGGCGCGAGCCCGTCGAAGCCCCCCGCGGCGACTCCGGGAGCGCGCGCGGCGGCCTCGAAACCGCCGCGGGCGGTCGCCGCGGAGGTGCCGTCGGCGGGCCGGATCCGTCCCGGTGTCACCTACCGCGGACTCGCCACGCACTACGACGCCGCGGACGGCAACGGCGCCTGCCTGTTCGGCCCGAGCGACGGCCTCATGATCGCGGCGATGAACCACACCGACTACGAGACGTCCAAGGCGTGCGGGGCGTACATCCGCGTCCGCGCGGCGAGCGGAGCAGCCGTCACCGTCAAGATCACCAACGCGTGCCCGCTGCCCTGCGCACCCGGTCAGATCGACCTGAGCAAGCAGGCCTTCGCGAAACTCGGGGCCCTGTCGGCGGGGGAACTCTCCATCACATGGAGCCTGTTGAGCCCCAGTACCTCCGACACCGTCGCGATCCGTTACAAGACCGGTTCCTCCCAGTACTGGTGCGGGATCCAGGTCGTCGGTCACCGCAACCCGGTGGCACGGCTGGAGGTCAGGGCCGACGGCGCCTGGCGTTCGCTGTCCCGCACCGAGTTCAACTACTTCCTGTCCGAGCAGGGCACCGGCTGCGGTGGCGACCTGCGGATCACCGACATCTACGGCGAACAGCTCCAGCTCGACGCCATCGCGGTGCGCGCGGACGTTCTGCAGCCGACCGGTGTCCAGTTCCGGCAGCACTGACGCCTTGACGTTCCGGCGGTCCTGAACCCTCTCACCGCCGTCCTCGCCGGTCCGGTCCACTGCGTCGGCCGGCTGGTCCGAGGGCCGGAGACCAACGAAGCGGCGCCGTCTCCCCGTCCAGGGGAGGCGGCGCCGCCGCGTGCGGTCGCCGTCAGCCCACCCGGTCGCCGGCGGTGACCGGGTGGACCTCAAGGCCGGGAGCGGCCAGCAGGTCGGCGATCAGTTGGGGGGACCCGCCGACATAGGTGCTCACCAGGTCCACATCGCCGCCCAGGCACCAGGCGCGGTCGTCGGGCCACCACAGGTCGGGCAGTTCGGCGAACTCGTCCAGCTCCACTGGGCTGACGGCGTCGGCGAGGGTGCCGGAGAGGAGTACCTCGTCCCGGCCGGGGGTCTCGAAGGAGGGGAACCGGTCGAAGTCCCAGCGGCCGTAACCGTTCCACAGCCCGAACCAGCAGTGCTCCGGGGTGCGGGTGTGCCGGGCCAGGACGGGGATCAGGGACAGGGCGAGTGCGGGCGGGGTCGGCCCTTCCGCGGGATGCTCGTCCCAGACGCCGGGCAGGCCGTACTCGGAGGCGTTGACGTGGTCGAGATCCGTGCCGGTCACCTCGTGCCAGGCCGTGTCGGGCTCCACGACCCTGCCCAGGGCCGCAGCCACCGTCGCCCACCGCACCGGCCGTTCGTCCAGCGATGCCGGATGCAGCACCCGCGCGTAGGCGGCGAACCCCGGTGCGCAGACTCCCGCCACGGTCCCGAAGTCGCCGTGGCCGGGGGCCCGTTCGGTGAGCCATCCCGCGGGGCGGAGGTCACCGGGCCGTACCTGGAGGCGTCCGTACCGCTCGGGAGCGGGCTCCCTGTCGACCAGGGGGAGATCGTCGTCGCCCGACAGGCCCGGATGAGGGTACGCGAGGGAGTGCGGGAGGGGATTGTCGTCCATCCCGCCCATCATGCATGCCGTCGGGCGGCATATCGCACGTTCGGTGCCGTCGGTGCCGGGTTCGGTGGGGGAGAAACCGACGGCAACGACGCTTCCCCTTCCACCACACGTCCCGGTGGACGGGCACCCATCGGTCGACGACCGCGGCCGGGTCGAGCCCGGTCTCCTCGGCCAGTTCGCGTCGCGCCGCCTCCAGCGGTGTCTCGCCCGGTGCTCGACGCCGCCACCGGGCGGTTCCCACAGCGGGTTTCCGTCGAAGGGATCACGCCGGTGCAGCGGCAGCACACGTCGCGCGGCGTCCGGGCAGACGACCCGGGCAGCGCGGCGGTGTGTCGTGTCCACCCCCCGACGACAGGCGGCGAGGTCTCAGGGACCCGGCCCCGGGTCGGGACGGACGGGGGCCTCGATGCCCGCGCGTGCCGCCTCCAGCTGGGCGGCGAAGGCGATACCGAGGAACAGGGCGATCGCGGTGACATTGGCCCACAGCAGCAGTGCGACGAACGCGGTGAGCGGGCCGTACACGGCACCGAAGGAGTCACTCCTGCCGACGTAGAGCGACAGCAGCCAGGTCGCCCCGACCCACAGGACCAGGTGCACCGCGCTGCCGAAGGCGAGCCAGGTGTAGCCCGGCTGCCTGCGGCGCGGAGACCACCGGAAGACGGCCGCGGACGCGACCCACGCGAGCGCCAGACCCACCGGGATCCTCAGCGCGCCCCACCAGCGATGCCCGCCGCCGGTGCCGAGGGTGTCGGCGACGGCGTCGCCGAGCGGCCCGCCGGCCACGAGCGCCACGAAACCGAGCACCAAAGGCATGCCGGCCACGACGGACAGCAGGAGCGCGCGTCCGTACTTGCGGGGGAAGGGGCGGTCGCGCTCGATGCCGTAGATGCGGTTGGCGCCCCGCTCTATCTGGGCCATCGCGGAGGCGAGGTTCAGCATGGCGAACGCCAGGCCGAGCCAGAGCGCGAGGGTGCTCCACATGTCGCCGTGGGCGCTGTTCCGCGTCCCGGCGAAAGCGTCCTCGACGAGGTCGGCGCCGGTACCGGGCACGATGTCACCGAGCGTCCGTTCGATGACCTGGCCCACGGAATCGGTGTGCACGGACGTCGCCAGACCCACCAGGGCCAGGGTGAAGGGCACCAGCCCGAGCACGACCTGGAAGGCGAGTGCCCGCGCGTTGGTGAAGCCGTCGGCGTAGCGGAACCGGGTGAACGAGTCGACGAGCAGGGGTAGGCCGCCGTAGCGGCGCAACGCGACCAGCGCCTCGTCGCCGGAGAGTTCCGTCCCGATCATGTCCCTGGTCTGCGGCACGTGGACGGCGGTTCCCATCTCGGACAGGCTCCCTGCGCTCGGCCGGAGGTGGCTCCGGATCGCTGCCTGTCCGACTGCTCCGGACAGGCAGCGACCGTACCTGAGCCGGGACCGCCATGTGCTGTCGGCCCCGGCTCGGGGGAGTCTTCCGGGCAGGGAGGCCTGCCCGAAGGAAGGGCCTCTAGTCGACCTGGGCCCAGTCCAGGGTGCGTTCCACCGCCTTCTTCCAGCCCGCGTAGCCCTCCGCGCGCTGCTCCTGCGACCACTGGGGCTGCCAGCGCTTGGACTCCTGCCAGTGGGTGCGCAGTTCGTCGGTGTCACGCCAGAAGCCGATCGCCAGGCCCGCCGCGTAGGCGGCGCCGAGCGCGGTGGTCTCCGCGACGACCGGGCGGCTGACGGGGACCCCGAGGATGTCGGCCTGGATCTGCATGCACAGGTCGTTGGCCGTCACACCGCCGTCGACCTTGAGGACGTCGAGGTGGACACCGGAGTCCTGCTCCATGGCCTCGACGACGTCACGGCTCTGGTAGCAGATCGACTCCAGGGTCGCCCGGGCCAGATGGCCGTTGTCGTTGTAGCGGGCCAGGCCGACGATCGCGCCGCGGGCGTCGGAGCGCCAGTACGGAGCGAACAGGCCGGAGAACGCGGGGACGAAGTACATGCCGCCGTTGTCCTCGACCGTGCGGGCCAGGGTCTCGCTCTCGGCCGCGCTGCTGATGATCTTCATCTGGTCGCGCAGCCATTGCACCGCGGATCCGGTGACCGCGATGGAGCCCTCCAGCGCGTAGACCGCCGGCTCTTCGCCGAACCGGTACGCCACCGTGGTGAGCAGCCCGTGCTGTGAACGGACCAGCTCGGTACCGGTGTTGAGGACCAGGAAGTTGCCGGTGCCGTAGGTGTTCTTGGCCTCGCCGGGGGCGTAGCAGACCTGTCCCACCGTGGCTGCCTGCTGGTCGCCGAGCACCCCGGTGATGGGGATGGCGGCGCGCAGTGGCCGGGAGGTGCGGGTGACGCCGTATGCCTCGCGGTGGGAGGAGGCGTTGATGGTGGGCAGCATCGCCCGGGGGATTCCGAAGAAGCCCAGCAGTTCCTCGTCCCAGTCCAGGGTCTCCAGGTCCATCAGCATGGTCCGGCTGGCGTTGGTCACGTCGGTGGCGTGGATGCCGCCGTCGGGGCCGCCCGTGAGGTTCCACAGGACCCAGCTGTCGGTGTTGCCGAAGAGGGCGTGGCCCGCTTCCGCGGCCTCGCGGACCCCGTCGACGTTCTCCAGGATCCACTGGATCTTGCCGCCGGAGAAGTACGTCGCCGGGGGCAGGCCCGCCTTGCGGCGGATGACCTCACCCTTGCCCGAGCGTTCCAGGGCCGCGGCGATGGAGTCGGTGCGGGTGTCCTGCCAGACGATGGCGTTGTAGTAGGGGCGTCCGTTGCGCGGATCCCACACCACCGTGGTCTCGCGCTGGTTGGTGATGCCGATCGCGGCCAGGTCGTCCGGGGAGAGGTTGCCGTGCCGCAGGGCGTTCTGCATCACGGAGTTGGTGCGTTCCCAGATCTCCACCGGGTCGTGTTCGACCCAACCGGAGCGCGGAAGGATCTGGGCGTGCTCCAACTGGTGCTTCGCCACCTCGTTGCCGGCGTGGTCGAAGATCATGAATCGGGTGCTGGTGGTGCCTTGGTCCACCGCGCCCACGAAGTCAGCCATGGGGTGCCGCCTTTGCTGCGGGTGCCGGCGCGCGGGTCGCGATCGCCGGCGCTCGACTTGCGGGTGTCAGCGCTTTTGGTCGGGTGAGGGGACACGGCCGGGAGGTTCCGGCTCCGCCGTCGGCAGGAACCGGCCGATGAACGCCTTGTACAAACCTGCGCCGAGCAGACCGCCGATCAGGGGACCGAGGATCGGGACCCAGAAGTAGAGGTTCCCGTACTGATCTCGCCAGGCTCCGCCGTAGCCGGTGAAGAAACTGGCCAGCCGGGGGCCGAAGTCACGTGCCGGATTGATCGCGTACCCGGCGTTGGTTCCCCATGCCATGCCGATGGCCACGACGATCAGGCCCACGATGAACGGGGCCAGGTTCGCGCCCGGCGGGTTGTTGAGGAGGTCCGTGATGGCCAGGACCAGCAGCAGCAGGATCGCGGTGCCGATGATCTGGTCGCGGAAGGCGCCCCACTCGTGCACCGGCAGGTTCGTGTTGCCGTTGGCGGGGAGTGTGGAGAACACACCCTGTGTCTTGATGGTGTGACCGGGGTCGGCCTTCGCCAGTGCCTCGGTGTAGTTCCACCGGACGAGGAGGGCCGCCACGAAGGCGCCCGCCGTCTGCGCCACCGCGTACGGCGCGACCTTCCACCACGGGAATCCCTTGAACGCCGCCAGGGCGAGGGTCACCGCGGGATTGATGTGGGCGCCGCTCAGCCGGGCCGCGACGTAGACGCCCAGGGTGACGCCGAGGCCCCAGGCCCAGGCGATGCTGTCGTGGTTTCCGAGGCCGCCCGGCGGTGTCGTCAGGGCCCCGCCGGCGACCACTTGGGCGACGACGCCGCATCCGAAGAGGATGAGCACCATCGTGCCGGCGAACTCGGCCGACAGTTCGCCGACCAGTCCCGACCTTTTCAATCGCTCAGCCATGGAAGCTCGCTTCCCGCCGGTCGACGGAGACCGGCTCTCGACGTACCGAGCCCTTCCGCCGTCAGGATAAGTCGATAAGCCCGATATCGCTCTAATGGAGTCTTGAGGCCGATATGTACGCTGTTCGACGGCTCGGGGGGATGTGTCGCCTGGTGGACTCGGCTGTTCCCGATAGGGTGTTTTCATATGAAATGTTGCCTGGTGGTTAGGTCGTGCGGTGGACGCTCACCAGACGGCGGGACCGGTACCGGAACAGCCCTCCACGGCTGTCGGGTACGCGGGTGTGCTGCGCGAACTGCTGCCGATCGCCCTGTGGCGGGAGGACGCGGACGGACGCATCGCGGAATGGTCGCTGGCCGCCCAGGACCTGCTCGGCTACCGGCCCGAGGATGTGCTCGACCGGCCCGCCTCGGCACTGCTCGTCCCCGAGGGCAACGGTGAACTCGCCGACCAGTTGACCCGCCGCGTCCACGCCGGGGAGACCGTGGTCGGAACCCTCTGGGTGCGCCACCGCGACGGCCACCAGGTGACGATGGAGATGTGGATCGTCCCCGCCGCCGACGCGCGCGGACGGGCCGGCGCGCTCCTGATCGCCGTCGAGACCTCCCAGGTCCTGCGCATGCGGGACTCGCTCGCGGCCCTGGAGAGCCTCTTCAGCCAGTCGCCCATCGGCCTGGCCACCCTCGGCACCGACCTGCGCTTCCTGCGGGCCAACGACGCCCTCGCCCGGATGAACGGCCTCTCCGCCGCCGAGCACGTGGGCAAACGCCTCACCGAGGTCGTGCCCGGCGTCAACGCCGCGGACCTGGAGTCGACGATGCAGAAGGTCCTCGACCGGGGCACCGCCGTCGTCGACATCCGGCGCACCGGACGCACCGCGTCGGACCCCCATCACGACCGGACCTGGTCCTGCTCCTACGCCCCCCTCGTCGACGGCGCCGGCCGGACACTGGGCCTGATCGCCTCCCTCATCGACATCACCGAGAGCCAGCGCGCCGAGGCCGACGCCGAGCGGGCCAGACGCCGCTTCGCCCTCCTGGCGGAGGCGGGCACCCGCATCGGCACGACCCTGGACCTACGGCAGACCGCCGAGGAGGTCGTGCAGATGCTGGTGCCCCAGCTCGCCGACTCCGCCGATGTCCAGCTCCTCGAAGAGGTCATGCAGCCCGACGAGTCCGCCGCCTCCACCCAGGGCGTCGTCCGGCGCATGGCCGCCCACTTCCCCGACCCCGCCGCGCCCACGGCGAAGCTCGTGCCGGGTACGACGTCGCAGATCCCGCACGGTTCCCTGTACGAGCGGGTCATCACCGAGGGGCGCCCCACGAACCTGTACCGCTCCGACGTCCCGGCACTGGTCACCGACCCCCGCTCCGACGACCTGCGCGAGTACCTGATGACCCTCGGTTCCGCCCGGCTGATCCCCCTGGTCGCCCGCGGCAAGGTGCTCGGCGCGGTCGTGGTGACCCGGCTCCGCAGCCGCGAGCCCTTCGACGAGCAGGACTGCGTCCTCATCGACGAACTGGCCGCGCGCGCCGCCCTGAACATCGACAACGCCCTCATGTACACCCGGCAGCGCGCGGCGGCCCTCACCCTGCAGCGCAGCCTGACGAACAGCGCGGTGCCCGTCGTCCCCGGCCTCGAACTCACCGGACGGTACCTGCCCGCCAGCGAACACGACGTCGGCGGCGACTGGTTCGACGTCATCGCGCTGCCCGAGGGCAGAACCGGACTCGTCATCGGGGACGTCATGGGCCACGGCATCCACGCCGCGGCGGTCATGGGACAGCTCCGCACGGCGGTGCGCACCCTCGCCCGGCACGACATCCATCCTGCCCGCCTGCTCCGGTCGCTGGACGCCGTCGTGGCCGACATGGGCGAGGACGAGATGGCGACCTGCGTCTACGCCGTCCACGATCCCGCGTCCGGCGGCTGCCTGGTGGCCCGGGCCGGCCACCTGCCGCCGGCCGTGATGGCACCCGACGGGTCGATCCTCTTCCTCGACGGACCGCCCGGCACCCCGCTGGGCACGGGAGGGCACGAGTTCCGCGCCGAAGAGGTCCCGCTGCCGCCGGGCAGCCTGCTCGTCCTGTACACCGACGGCCTCGTCGAAGACCGCGGCCGGGACCTCGACCAGGGCCTCGACCGGCTCGCCCAGGCCCTGCGGACACCCGGACGGTCCCTCGCGACACTCTGCGACGACGTCCTCGGGCAGATGCTGCCGCACCCCGCGCTCGACGACGTCGCCATCCTCATGGCCCGTCCCCAAGAGGCGGACGGCCCCGCCGGGCAATGACGGGGCCGTCCGCCTCTTGGGGACGGGCCATGAGGATGGCGA
>NZ_JARGEF010000312.1:0-7926 GCF_033794725.1 Streptomyces sp. ID05-39B
CCGCCCCCTGCCGCCGCGACCACGGTCGTAGACCCTTTCAGGAGCACCGCCGACCCGTACCGCCCCGCCAGTTCCCGCACCGCGGCCAGCCGCCCCGCCTCGACCTCCTCCCGCGACACGCCCAGCAGCGCCGCCGCCTCCCCCGCGTGCGGAGTCATCAGCGTCGGCGCCGTACGTCCGCGCACCGCGGCCACGTCGGCGAGCCGCAGTCCGTCCGCGTCGATCAGCACCGGTACGTCGGCGGCGAGCACCTGGGCCACCGTGCCGGCGTCGTCCCCGGCGCCCGGCCCGACGACCCACGCCTGCACCCGACCGGCCCGCTCGGGCCCCTGGTCGGACACGAGCGTCTCGGGGTAGCGCGCGAGCACGGCGTGCCCGGCGGGCCCGACGTACCGCACGGCCCCGGCGCCGCCGCGCAGCGCCCCGGCGACCGCCAGCACGGCCGCGCCCGGATAGCGCGCGGACCCGGCGGCGATCCCGACGACCCCGCGCCGGTACTTGTCGCTCTCGGCACCCGGCACGGGCAACAGCCGGGCCACGTCGGCGTGCTGGAGGGCCTCGATCTCCGGCTCGCCGGGCAGTTCGAGGCCGATGCCGACGAGCCGCACCGACCCGGCGTACTCGCGCGCCGGATCGACCAGCAGGGCGGGCTTGTGCGTGCCGAAGGTGACGGTGAGGTCGGCCCGCACGGCGGCGCCCCGCACCTCCCCCGTGTCGGCCTCGACGCCGCTGGGCAGGTCGACGGCGACGACGGCGGCCCGGGACCCGTCGGCCAGCGCGGCGAGCCGTGCCGCGTCCTCGCGCAGCCCGCCCCGCCCGCCGATGCCGACGATGCCGTCGAGGACGAGGTCGGCCCGCCGGATCGGCCCGGCGGCGTCCTCGGGCGCCACGCTGCGCCCACCGGCCCGCCGCAGGGCGGAAAGCCCGCCGGCGTGCGTGCGTGCGGGAGAGAGCAGTACGGCCGTCACGCCCGCGCCGCGCCGGGCCAGCCGGGCCCCTGCGTACAGGGCGTCACCGCCGTTGTCGCCGCTCCCGACGAGCAGGACGACCCGGCGCCCGTACACCCGCCCGACCAGGTCGGCACAGGCCGCGGCGAGGCCGGCGGCGGCCCGCTGCATGAGGGCCCCCTCCGGGAGCCGCGCCATCAGGTCCCGCTCGGCGGCCCGAACGGTGTCCACGCAATAGGCAGTACGCATACGCCCAGTCAAACACCGGGCCGCGCGCGGGGCGCGGACCGGCGGGATCCGGCTGGACCTTGCGGGATCCCGCGGGACCTTGCGGGACCCGGCGGGACCTGGCACGACCCTGCGGACCCACTCCGCCCCGTCCGCCTACCCCTCGGCGACGACCACCGCCGAGGCGACGCCCGCGTCATGACTCAGCGACACGTGCCATGAGGTGACGCCCAGTTCGGCGGCCCGCGCGGCGACACTCCCCCGAACCCGCAGCCGTGGCTGCCCGCTGTCCTCCACGTACACCTCCGCATCGGTCCACAGCAGTCCCGCGGGAGCGCCGAGCGCCTTGGCGAGGGCCTCCTTCGCCGCGAACCGCGCCGCGAGCGAGGCGGGACCCCGCCGGTGCCCGCTCGGCAGCAGCAACTCGCTGTCCAGGAAGAGGCGTCTGGCCAGTCCGGGCGTGCGCTCCAGCGATGCCGCGAACCGGTCGATCTCGGCCACGTCGATGCCGACCCCGATGATGCTCATGCCGAGCACCCTACGGCGGGGGAACCGACCGCCCCGGTCGCCCACGCGATTGTCGGAGGCGGCTGCTAGCCTGCGGCGACTTGATCACATCCGATCAAAGAGTCACACGCGGCACACAGGCAGCACACACCTAGACGTCACACCATCACTTCACCGCCCGCGCCCTGGGGGGCCAGTCGGCGCGCGCGGTCGGCATCGCCAGGGGGCGGGGGCATTGAGCAGTACCACCAGCGGCAGAACCACGGGCTCTCCGGGACCGACTTTCGACCCGTACGACAACACACCCGAGCTGATCCCGCTGCGCACGGCCGCGCAGGCCGGCGACTGGCCGGCGGTCCGGGACTTCGCCGCGCGCCTGGACTCCGTCGCCAAGATCTGCACGGTGTCGTCCGTCCTCGCCGAGATCCCCGGCGTCGAGACCTTCCTGGAGCGGGCGGTCGCCGAACTTCCCGGCGACCCGCTGCCCCGCACCCTCCTCGCCGAGCGGTACGTCCACATCGGCTGGGACATCCGCAGCGGCGCCCGCGCCCAGCAGGTCTCTCAGGACCAGTTCGCACAGTTCCACTCCTGGCTTCGCCGGGCCGAGCAACTGCTGATCGACGTGTGCGCGGAGCAGCCGGCGTACGCCCCCGCCTGGACCGTACGGCTGACCACCGCGCGCGGTCTGCAGCTGGGCCAGGCGGAGGCGCGCCGCCGCTACGACCGGCTGGCCGCCCACCACCCGCACCACTACCGGGCGCAGACGCAGCTGCTCCAGCAGCTCTGCCCCAAGTGGGGCGGCACCTGGGAGGCCGCGCACGGCTTCGCCCGTGAGTGCGCCTCCGGCGCGCCGGACGGCTCCACCTCCGCGACCCTGGTGGCCGTCGCCCACATCGAGCACTGGCTGGACCTGGACAGCCCCGAGGACACGGCCTACCTGCGGGGCGTGCCGGTCCGCGACGACCTGCGGTTCGCCGCGCAGGTGTCGGTCCTGCACCCCGGCTACCGCCCCGACTGGTACTCCGTCGGCGCGCACAGCGTCTTCGCGTTCGCCTTCTCTGTCGGCGGCCACCACGCCGACGCGGCCCGGCACTTCGCCTTCCTCGGCGACCGGGCGACGGAGTTCCCGTGGCAGTACGCGGGCGACCCGAAGGCGTCGTTCCTGAAGTTCCGCAAGCTCGCGACACAGGCCTGAGGGGGCACCGGCACATGACCACCGACCTGCACGACCAGAGCGGCCTCGCCGCCCTCGACGGCCTGCTCTCGCACACCACCACCCAGGGCGTCCCCACCCTCTACACCGCGGGCTCCGGCAACGAGGTCACCGCCGGCCTCTTCTTCCGGGTCGGCCGCGCCGACGAGACCCTGGCCACCGCCGGGATCACCCATCTCGTCGAGCACCTCGCCCTGCACCGCCTCGGCCTGTCCGACCTGCACTACAACGGCACGACGGCGAACGCGTACACGCTCTTCCACGTCACCGGCAGCGAGGAGGAGGTCGTCACCTACCTCAACAGCGTCTGCGCCGGCCTGCGGGACCTGCCGATGGACCGGCTGGAGACCGAGAAGGAGATCCTGCGCACCGAGGCGGCGGGCCGCGGCAGCGGCCCCAGCTCCCCGCTCGCGCTGTGGCGGTACGGCGCCCAGGGCTACGGCCTCTCCAGCTACAACGAGCTGGGCACCTGGGGCCTCACCCCCGGCCAGGTGCGGCACTGGGCCGAGACCCGCTTCACCCGGGACAACGCGGTGCTGTGGATCACCAGCGACCGCGTGCCCGAGGGCCTCGACCTCGGCCTCCCCGAGGGCACCCGCTCGCCCGCCCCGGCCGCGACCAGCGCGCTGCCCGTCACCCCGGCCTACATCCACGGCGACGACGGCCAGGTCGTCCTCACCGCGGTGCTGCCCCGCTCCACCGCGGCCTCCGTCTTCGCGGACGTCCTCGGCCGGGCCCTCTTCCAGGACCTGCGCCAGGAGGGCGGCTACTCCTACACCGCCGAGGCCGACTACTCCCCGCGCGACGCCGAGTTCGCCACCCTCACCGCCTACGCGGACTCCCTGCCGAAGAAGCAGGACGCGGTCGTCGGCGGCTTCGTCGACACCCTCGCCCGACTGCGCGCGGGCCGCATCGAGCAGTCCGAACTGGACTCCGTGCGCGGCAAGCTCCTCAAGATGTACGACGCCCCCGACCTCGGCGCCGCCGGCCTCCCCTCGTACGCGCTGAGTCTGCTGCTCGGGCACCCGATCCTCTCCCCCGAGCAGCACAGGGCCGAGCTGGAAGCGGTGACGGTCGCCGACCTGCACGAGGTCGCCCGCCGGACGTGGGACGGCGCACTGCTCCAGGTGCCGGGCCGGGGCGTCGACTGGGCGGGCTTCACCCTCGCCCCGCAGTACTCGCCGGCCGCCGTCACCGGCACCCGGCACGCCTCCCTGGAGGACGACCAGGTCACGCTGGTCATCGGCACCGAGGGCGTCACCCTGACGACGCCGAAGGGCCCGGTCACGGTCCGCTACGACGCCTGCGCCGCGATGACCACGCGGCCGGACGGCGCGCGCGCCCTCACCGGCCACGACGGGTTCGCGGTCACCGTCGAGCCGACCCTCTTCGAGGGCATCACCGCGGAACGCGTCGCGGCCCTGGACACGGCCGTTCCCGCCGAGTCCGTGGTGCCCATGCCGGCCCGCGACCCGGAGCAGATCCCGCAGCCGCGCAAGCGGGCCCCGGAGCCCGCCGGGAAGCGTCACACCGCGAACGGCTGGGGCTGGGCGGCCCTCACCGTCCTGCTGGCCGTGCTGGCCGTGGCCTGGGCCTGCCTCGGCGTGTACCTGATCGTCGACCGGATCGACGAGGGCCGCATACCGCCGATCACGGGCACCCTGGGCATCATCGCCCTGGAAGTGGCCCTGCTCCGCTGGACCGCCACGGCGAACAAGCGCCGCAAGCTGGCGCGCGCCTGACCGGGGGCCTTCGTGGAGCCTTCCCACGGGTGGACGCCGTCGCACCGGACGGCACTCCACCCGTGGGACGCTCGCGCCTCATTCCACCGTGACCGACTTCGCCAGGTTGCGGGGCTGATCCACCTCGTTGCCCCGCGCCGTGGCCAGCTCGCACGCGAACACCTGCAACGGCACCGTCGCCACCAGCGGCTGCAACAGCGTCGGCGTCACGGGAATCCGCACCAGATGGTCGGCGTACGGCACGACCTCCTCGTCCCCCTCCTCCGCGATCACGATCGTCCGAGCCCCCCGCGCCCGGATCTCCTGGATGTTGGACACGATCTTGTCGTGCAGCACGGACCGCGCCCGCGGGGACGGCACCACGACGACGACCGGCAGGTCCTCCTCGATGAGTGCGATCGGCCCGTGCTTCAGTTCACCGGCCGCGAAGCCCTCGGCGTGCATGTACGCCAGCTCCTTGAGCTTCAGCGCGCCCTCCAGCGCCACCGGATAGCCCACGTGTCGCCCGAGGAACAGCACGGTGTCCTTGCCGGCGAGCGAACGCGCCAGCTCCCGCACCGGCTCCATGGTCTCCAGCACCCGCTCGACCTCCCCGGAGATCCGCGCCAGGTCCCGCACGACGGCCCGGATCTCGTCCCCCCACTGGGTGCCGCGCACCTGGCCGAGGTACAGGGCGACGAGATAGCAGGCCACCAGCTGCGTCAGGAACGCCTTGGTGGAGGCGACGGCCACCTCCGGCCCGGCGTGGGTGTACAGCACCGCGTCCGACTCACGCGGGATGGTCGACCCGTTGGTGTTGCAGATCGCCAGCACCTTGGAGCCCTGCTCGCGGGCGTGCCGCAGCGCCATGAGCGTGTCCATGGTCTCGCCGGACTGCGAGATGGCGATCACCAGCGACCGCGCGCCCAGGATGGGGTCCCGGTACCGGAACTCGCTGGCCAGCTCCACCTCGCACGGGATGCGCGTCCAGTGCTCGATGGCGTACTTGGCGATCAGGCCCGCGTGGAACGCCGTACCGCAGGCGACGATGACGACCTTGTCGACCTCGCGCAGCTCGGAGGCCGGGATCCGCACCTCGTCGAGGGTCAGCGCCCCGGAGGCGTCGATCCGGCCGAGCAGGGTATCGGCGACAGCCTTGGGCTGCTCGGCGATCTCCTTGAGCATGAAGTAGTCATAACCCCCCTTTTCCGCGGCCGACGCGTCCCAGTCGACGTGGTACGACCGCACCTCGGCCGGACTGCCGTCGAAGCCGGTGACCGTCACCCGGTCCCGGCGCAGCTCCACCACCTGGTCCTGACCCAGCTCGATCGCCGACCGCGTGTGGGCGATGAACGCGGCGACGTCCGAGGCGAGAAAGGCCTCACCCTCCCCAACGCCCACCACCAGCGGCGAGTTCCGGCGCGCGCCGACCACCACGTCCGGTTCGTCGGCGTGCACCGCGACCAGCGTGAACGCCCCCTCCAGCCGACGGCACACCAGCCGCATCGCCTCCGCGAGGTCGCCCGTGCCGGAGTACTCCTCGGCGAGCAGGTGCGCCACGGCCTCGGTGTCCGTCTCGGAGAGCAGCTCGTGCCCGCGCTCCGTCAGTTCGGCCCGCAGCAGGGCGAAGTTCTCGATGATCCCGTTGTGCACCACCGAGACACGTCCGGCGTTGTCGAGATGGGGGTGGGCGTTGGCATCGGTGGGCCCGCCGTGCGTGGCCCAGCGTGTGTGCCCGAGGCCCGTCGTCCCGGCCGGCAGCGGCCGGGCCCCCAGTTCCTTCTCCAGATTGACGAGTTTCCCGGCCTTCTTGGCGGCGGCCAGCCCCCCGTCCGCGAGCACCGCGACCCCTGCCGAGTCGTACCCCCGGTACTCCAGTCGCTTCAGTCCGGCCATCACGACGTCCAGCGCCGACTGAGACCCCACGTATCCCACGATTCCGCACATGCGCGGCAGCCTAAGCCCGCCCGGGCGCCGAAACAGGCTCCAGCGTGCCCGAATTCGGAAATTCCCGCCGGGGTTCAGCACGAAAAACGCACCCCGGCGGGAACCCTGCTCACCTCACGAAGACCCGCTCACCTCACGAGGACCGCCGCCGCCAGGCGACCAGCGCCCCGCCGGCCAGGACGAGCGCCCCGGCCCCGGCCGCCAGCCCGGCCACCGGCACCCCGGCACCGGTCGCCGCGATCTGCCCGCCCCCACCGGCAGGCGAGGGCGCGGACGACGGGGAGGCGGTCGGCGTGGGCGAGGCGGTCGCCGTGGGCGACCCCGACGGCGTGGGCGACGGTGACGCCGTCCCCTTCTTGATGTCGAAGACCAGCTCGGTCTTGTCGTTCGCCCGGTTCGCGTCCAGCGGGCTGGACGTGTAGATGCGGGTCGGCACCCGGTACTCCGTACCCGCGGCCTTCGGCGGGAACCGCCAGGTGAAGGCGAGTTCCACGGACTCTCCGGGCGCGAGCTCCTTGTTGACGTCGCAGACCATGACCCCCGGGTCGGCCCAGCACATCTGCTGCCCGGGGTCCTTGACGGGCCAGTTGTCGAAGCCCATATCGAAATGGACCGCGTCGAGCCGCGCGGTGCCGGGGCCGTGGTTGGTGACGGTCACCTCGGTGGGCACGTCCGTACCGGTCTTCACCGGCCCCTTCGGCGCGGTCGTCCACTCGATGCCGAGGTCGGTCGACGGCTTGACAGTCACCTTCCCGGTCGCCGTGTTGTTCTCCGGCTTGCTGTCGACGGCGTCCCCGATGTCGGCGACGGACGTGAACTCCAGCACGGTCCCGGGCGCCACACCGTCGCCGACCTTCAGCTCGACGTACGCGGAGAGCAGGGCCAGGTCCCCGCCCGCGTCCGGCACACAGGTCACGCTCCGCCCGTCGGCGGCCGGCGTGCAGACCCCGTTGCTCGCGTCGTCGATGTCCTTGACGTACGTGACACCGGGAGGCAGCGACAGCTTCAGACCGAGCTTCTTCACAGCCCCCTTGTCGACGTCAGCGATCGCCCGGACGCCCAGCGGACGGCCGGGGGCGATGATCTTCGAATCCGGCTCGACCCGGGAGATGACGTCGACCGGGTCGCCAGCGGTACCACCGGGCGCGAGCTTGATGCCGGTCCCGGGTTCAGCACCGGTCCCAGGTTCGGCACCGGGCGCGGGCTCGGTCCCCGGCGCGGGCTCGGCGTCCGCCCCAGGCGCGGGCTCGGCCTCCAGCACGGGCGCGGACACCCCAGCACCAGCCCCAGAACGCGCACCGGCACCGGCACCAGATCCAGCCCCGGCCTCCGTCCCGGCCCCCGCCCCCGGCTCCTCCTTCGC
>NZ_JARGEF010000313.1:0-7922 GCF_033794725.1 Streptomyces sp. ID05-39B
GAGTTGAGGTGGGGGGAGGTGGTGGTCACCCGCACATTATGGAGGCCGCCTCGGGGGGTGTCAGGGGGCCCGGAGCGGCCACCCGGTCAGCCCAGCCGGGGGATCTCGATCGCCGGACAGTGGTTCATCACCATGTCCAGGCCGGCGGCCCGGGTGCGGTCGTAGGCCGCCTCGTCGACCACGCCGAGCTGGAACCACACCGCGTTCGCGCCCTTGGCGACCGCCTCGTCCGCGACGGCTCCGGCCAGGTCACTGTTGACGAAGACGTCCACCACGTCCACGTCGAAGGGGATGTCCGCGAGAGAGGCGTACCCCTGCTCCCCGTGGACCGTCTCCGCCTTCGGATGGACGGGCACGACGCGCTTGCCGAAGCGCTGGAGCACCTCGGCCACGCCGTACGCGGCCCGCCGCGGGTTCGTGGACAGCCCCACCACCGCCCAGGTGTCACCCAGCTCGGTGAGGATCCTGCGGATCGTTGCCTCGTCGCCGTACACGGCGGCCTCCTCTGACGCACGGACATCGCACGACGCCGAACGGCGTCCATCCGCTCAACATCGGACGGCGCGCACCGATTCCGCACCCGGACTGCGCGAGCGGCCCGGTCCGCCTACGCTCGGGCGCGTGCTGCGCATCATCGACGCCCGAACCGGCGAGCCCGTCGTCGCCGCCCCCGTCCGCCGTGGTCTGACCCGCGTCGAGGCCCACGCCTCGGGGTACGGCACCGGATCGCTCCGCGTCCTCCTGGTCGCCGACCTCGTCGTCCGGGTCCTGGAACTCGGCGGTACGTCCGTCCTGCCCGTGCTGACCGGCGAACGCGAGCAGGCGGAGCTGCGGGCGGCCGCGACGGCACTCGGCGTCCGCCCCTTCGAGGACGCCGGCGACCTCTCCGGCGGATTCGGCGAGGCCCAAGCCGTGCACGTGGCGGCGCAGGACAACGCCGCGACCGCGGGGGAGAGTGTGTGGGTCCCGGTCGCCGCCGTGCGGCCGGACGCGCTCGCCGGCCCGGACCCCGATCCGGCGGCCCTCCGCCTCGCACTGCTCTCCCATCACCACCGCGCACCCGCCCCGCTCGGCGCCGCCGCGCTGCACGAGGCCGCCACCACCCTCGCCCGCTGGCGCCGCGCGGTCGCCGACTGGGCACGGAGCCCTTCGCGCCCCGTCCCCGAGGACCTGCGCGGGCGACTGCGGACCGCCTGGGACGACGACCTGGACCTGCCCGCCGTGCTGAGCGTGCTGCGCTCGGTGGAGGAGGCCGGGCCCCGGCTCCCGGACGGCGCCCGCTTCGAGACGTACGCCTACGCCGACCGACTCCTCGGCCTCGAACTCACCCGCGACGTGGGAGCAGCGGCGTGAGCCCCGACGTGAGCCCCGGCCTGAGCGGCGACGTGAGCGCCGCGGCCCGGCCGCCGCGTCGGCTCGTCGTCCTGCGGCACGCCAAGTCGGCCTGGCCGCAGAGCGTGCCCGACCACGAGCGGCCCCTCGCCCCGCGCGGCCTGCGCGACGCCCCGGCGGCCGGCCGCGCGCTGGCCGACGCCGACTGCCTGCCGGACCTCGCCCTGTGCTCCACCGCCGTACGAGCCCGCCGGACCTGGGAGCTGGCCTCGGCCCAGTGGGGCATCGCACCGCCGGTCCGCCACGATCCGCGCGTGTACGCAGCCGGCGTACCGGAGTTGCTGGCCGTGGCCCGCGAGACGCCCGCCGAGGTCCGCACCCTGCTGCTGGTCGGACACAACCCCGGCCTCCAGGAACTCGTCCTCGACCTGGCGGGCGACGCGCTCCACGACGCCCTGGAACCGGTCCGGGTCAAGTTCCAGACCTCCGCCGTCGCGGTCCTGGCCTGGCATGCCCACACCTGGGCCGACCTGGCCCCGGGCGCGGCCCTGCTGACCTGGACGGCGGTGCCGCGGGGGCGCAAGGACGGCGGCTGAGGCCGTACCCACCACGGCATAGGCTGGGCCGATGCAGGACGAGTACCGCACCGTCGCCCACCGGGGCGTCCACGAGACCGAGGTCAACCGCTCCCGCTTCCTGTGCGCGCTCGCGCCGGCGGCCACGGAAGAGGAGGCCCAGGCGTTCCTCGCGGCCGTCCGCAAGGAACACGCCGACGCCACCCACAACTGCTGGGCCTACGTCATCGGCGCCGACGCCTCCGTCCAGAAGGCCAGTGACGACGGCGAACCCGGCGGCACCGCCGGCGTCCCCATGCTCCAGATGCTGCTGCGCCGCGACATGCGCTACGTCGTCGCCGTCGTCACCCGCTACTACGGCGGGGTCAAGCTCGGCGCCGGCGGCCTCATCCGCGCGTACGGCGGCGCCGTCGGTGAGGCCCTCGACACCCTCGGCACGATCACCCGCCGCCGCTTCCGGCTGGCCACGGTGACGGTCGATCACCAGCGGGCCGGCAAGGTCCACAACGACCTGCACTCCACCGGCCGCGACGTTCGCGACGTCCGTTACGGCGAAGCGGTCACGATCGAGATCGGCCTCCCGGACGCCGACGTGGACTCCTTCCGGGCCTGGCTCGCGGACGCGACGGCCGGGACCGCGGGGTTCGAGCTGGGCGGGGAGGCGTACGGGGACGCGTGAGGGCTCCGCGGGGTCCGAACGGGGTGGGGAGGCGTACGGACCGACGCGCGTCGTCGGTGTGGTCCGGGCCGTGGGGCTGGATCGCCGTCGGTCCAGCGAGGGGTGGATTGTCTGAGGCCTGTTGTCAGTGGCTCGCGATACGGTGCCGGTGAGGTGTCCGGACGGGGATCGTGAGGGACTGACGGCCAGGTGCCGGCGGCGGACCGAGGTCCGTGACGGAGCAGGTGCCGGCAGGCGTTAGCGTGGTCGGTGCCGAGAGCGGGGACCGTGGTGGTTCGGCGCTGAGTCCAGGGCTGAAGCAGGGGGAGATGTGCGGGTCGGAGCGGCGTCTTGAGAATTCTGCACACGTCCGACTGGCATCTCGGCCGGGCGTTCCACCGCGTGAACATGCTCGGGGCTCAGTCCGACTTCATCGGCCACCTCGTCACCACCGCGCGCGAGCGCGAGGTCGACGCGGTGGTCGTGTCGGGGGACGTCTACGACCGTGCCGTACCGCCGCTCGCCGCGGTCGAGCTGTTCGACGACGCCCTGCACCGCCTCGCCGACCTGGGCGTGCCCACGGTGATGATCTCCGGGAACCACGACTCCGCGCGGCGGCTGGGCGTGGGTGCCGCACTGATCGGCCGCGCAGGCGTCCATCTGCGGACCGACCCGGCCGCGGCCGGCACCCCGGTGATCCTGCGGGACGGCCTCGGCGATGTCGCCTTCTACGGGCTGCCCTACCTCGAACCCGCCCTCGTGAAGGACGCCTTCGGCGTGGAGAAGGCCGGGCACGAGGCCGTGCTCGCCGCCGCCATGGACCGGGTCCGCGCCGACCTCGCGGGCCGGCCGCAGGGCACCCGCTCGGTCGTCCTCGCGCATGCCTTCGTCACCGGCGGCACGCCCAGCGAGAGCGAGCGGGACATCACGGTCGGCGGGGTCGCCTCGGTGCCCGCCGGAGTCTTCGACGGCGTCGACTACGTGGCGCTCGGGCATCTGCACGGCTGCCAGACCCTCACCGAGCGCGTGCGCTACTCCGGCTCACCCCTGCCGTACTCCTTCTCCGAGGCCGACCACCGCAAGACCATGTGGCTCGTCGACCTCGACGCCGAGGGAAGCCTCACCGCCGAGCGGATCGACTGCCCCGTCCCCCGTGAGCTGGCCCGGCTGCGCGGCACACTGGACGACCTGCTCGCCGAGCCGGGGCTCGACCGGTACGAGGAGGCGTGGGTGGAGGCGACCCTCACCGACGCCGTGCGCCCGGCGGACCCGATGGCCCGGCTCACCGCACGCTTCCCGCACACCCTCAGCCTCGTCTTCGCCCCCGAGCGCGCCCCGGACGACCCGGACGTCTCCTACGCCCGGCGCCTCGCGGGCCGCAGCGACCAGGAGATCGCCGAGGACTTCGTGGCGCACGTGCGCGGCGCGGGCCCTGACGTGCGCGAGCAGGGCGTGCTGCGGGACGCCTTCGACGCGGTGCGCGCGGACGGCACCGTACGGGAGGTGTCACGGTGAGGCGAGGGACGGCCGCGGGGTTGGCACCGGGCGGCCCGGTGCCGCCTGGTCACCGAGCGCTCCCAGCAGCGGGGGCGTCCGCCCACGACCCCCTCGCCGTACCGACGGCGTCCGCCCGTGCTCGCGTCGGCGTTCGGACGGCGTGTGCTCGTGATCACGTCGCTGTACCGACGGCGTCCGCCCCCGACCCGCTCGCGGCTCCAGAACCGCGCACCTACGACCACCGGGGGGACGCGCGATGAGGCTGCACCGGCTCGATCTCACCGCCTTCGGGCCCTTCGGCGGCAGCCAGAGCGTCGACTTCGACGAGTTGTCCGCCGCGGGGCTCTTCCTGCTGCACGGGCCGACGGGCGCGGGCAAGACCTCCGTCCTGGACGCCGTGTGCTACGCGCTGTACGGCTCCGTCCCCGGCGCCCGGCAGAGCGCCCAGGGGCTGACCCTGCGCAGCGACCACGCCGCCCCCGGCACCCGTACCGAGGTCACCCTCGAACTCACCGTCGCGGGGCGGCGGCTGGAGGTCACCCGGCAGCCGCCCTGGGAGCGCCCCAAGAAGCGTGGCCGTCCCGGCACCACCGTCGAGAAGGCCCAGAGCGGGCTGCGCGAGTACGACGCCGTCGCCGGGTCCTGGAAGGACCTCAGCCGCTCCCACCAGGAGATCGGCGAGGAGATCACCCAGCTGCTGGGCATGAGCCGTGAGCAGTTCTGCCAGGTCGTGCTGCTGCCCCAGGGCGACTTCGCGCGGTTTCTGCGCGCCGACGCCGAGGCACGGGGGCGGCTGCTCGGCCGTCTCTTCGACACCCAGCGCTTCGCCGAGGTCGAGAAGCGGCTCGCCGAGCGCCGGCGTGCCGCCGAGGCACGTGTGCGTGAGGGCGACACGGCACTCCTGGCCGACGCGCATCGCATGCAGCAGGCCGCCGGTGACGCCATGGAACTGCCCGAACTCGCCCCGGGCGAACCGGGCCTGGCCGAGGCGGTGCTGACCGCCGCCGCCGTGGCCCGCAGCAGCGCCCGTGAGCGGCTCACGATCGCCGAGTGCGGCCGCCTGGCCGCCGAGTCCGCCCGGGCCGCCGCCGAGCGCGCGCTGGCCGACGTACGCGAACTCGACCGGTTGCAGCGGCGGTTCGCCGAGGCGCGGGAGCGGGCCCGGCTGCTTCAGGAGCGGGCCGGGGCGCACCGGGAGGCGCGGGCGCGGATGGAGCGGGCGCGCAAGGCGGAGGCGGTGGCACCGGCCCTGGAACTGCGGGAGGCCGCCGACGCCGAGCACCGCGGAGCGGCCGCCGCCGAGGTACGCGCGCGGGCGCTGCTGCCGGAGGGGTTCGCCGAGGCCGGCGCGGGCGGGCTGGCCACGGCCGCCCGACGGGCCGCGCAGGAGCTGGGCGGGCTGGAGTCGGCCCGCCGCGGTGAGCTGCGGCTGGCCGGACTGCTCGCCGAGCGCACCGACCTGGACCGGCAGGAACGCGCCGACGAGGACGTACTCGCGGAGACCGAGGGCTGGCTGGCCGGCTGGGACGCGACCCGCGCGGCGCTCCAGGAGCGGGTCGAGTCCGCGCAGGAGGCCGCGACGCGCGCCGAACAGCTTGCCGTGCAGCGTGAGCCCGCGCAGCGCCGGCTGACGGCGGCCCGGCTGCGTGACCAGCTCGACCGCGACAGCGGCGACGCCCAGCGCCAGGCCCTCGCCGCCGGTGAGCGGGCCCTGGCGGCCCGCACCCACTGGCTCGACCTGAAGGAGCAGCGGCTCAACGGCATCGCCGCCGAGCTGGCCGCCACCCTGCGCGACGGCGAACCCTGCGCGGTCTGCGGCGGCACCGACCACCCCGCCCCCGCCCGCAAGGTCGCCGGTCATGTCGACCGCGAGGCCGAGGAAGCGGCCCTCGCCGCCTACCAGCGCGCGGAGCAGCACCGCGCGGACGCCGAGCGCGACCTCGGACGCGTCCGGGAGAACCTCGCCGCCGCCCGTGCGGAGGCGGGCGACGCCCCCACCGGGCGACTCGCCGCGGAGGCCGAGGAGTTGGAGAGCGCCTACGGCCTTGCCCGCCGGGACGCCTCCGCGCTGCACCCCGCGCGCGAGGAGCTGCGCCGCGCCGAGCAGGAGCACGAGCGCCGCACCGCCGCCCAGCGGGAGGCCGCCGTCAGGGCCGCCTCCCGGGTGGGCCACCGCGAGCGGCTGGAGCGTGAACGGGCCGCGCTGGAAGAGGAGTTGGCCGAGGCCCGGGGCAGCGCCCGGAGCGTGTCCGCACGCGCCGAGCAGCTGGAGCGGCAGGCCGCCCGGCTCACCGAAGCGGCCGACGCCGTCCGCGCCGCCGAGGAGAGCGCCGGACGCCTCAAGGCCGCCGACGGACGCCTCGACGAGGCCGCCTTCCGAGCCGGGTTCGACACCCCGCTGGCCGCCGCCGACGCCCTCCTCGACGATGCCGCCCACCGAGAGCTGCAACACCGCCTGGACGCCTGGCAGTCGGAGGAGGCGGCCGTCCGGGCCGTGCTCGCCGAGCCCGACACCGTGGCCGCCGCCCAGGAGCCCGCCGTCGACCTCGCGGCGGCCGAGCAGGAGGCCGGCCGGGCCGCCGAACGGCTGCGCCGGGCCGCCTCCGCCCAGGACGAGGCCGCCCGCCGCTGCGCCGAACTCGACCGCCTCTCCGCGCGCGCGGCCGACGCCGTACGGCGCCTCGCGCCGCTGCGCGAGGAGTACGACCGGGTGGCCCGCATGGCGGGCCTCACGGCGGGCACCTCGGCGGACAACGAACGCAAGATGCGCCTGGAGGCGTACGTGCTGGCCGCCCGCCTGGAACAGGTGGCCGCCGCCGCGACGGTCCGCCTCCAGCGCATGTCGTCGGGCCGGTACACCCTCGTGCACTCCGACGACCGGGCCGGGCGCGGCCGCAGCGGCCTCGGCCTGCACGTGGTCGACGCCTGGACCGGACGCGAACGGGACACGGCCACGCTGTCCGGCGGCGAGACCTTCTTCGCCTCCCTCGCCCTCGCGCTCGGTCTCGCGGACGTCGTCACCGACGAGGCGGGCGGGGTCCGGCTGGACACCCTCTTCATCGACGAGGGGTTCGGCAGCCTCGACGACCAGACGCTGGACGAGGTCCTCGACGTCCTCGACTCCCTGCGCGAACGCGACCGTAGTGTGGGCATCGTCAGCCATGTCGCCGATCTGCGGCGGCGCATCCACGCCCAGCTGGAGATCGTGAAGGGACGGTCGGGGTCGGTGGTGCGGCAGCGCGGTCAGTGACCGAGCGGGCGCCGGGTCAGGGGCGAGGAGTACACCACACTGGTCGTCACCGCCCCCAGGGCGCCGATCTTGCCCGTCAGCTCCTCCAGGTGCCGCATGGAACGGGCCGCGACCTTGATGACGAAACAGTCGTCGCCCGTGACGTGGTGCGCCTCCAGGATCTCGGGCGTGACGGCCACCAGGTCGTGGAAGGGCTTGTAGTTGCCGTTGGGGTAGCGCAGCCGCACGAAGGCGAGGACCGCCAGGCCGAGCCGCTCCAGGTCCACGACGGCCGCGTACCCCTGGATGACGCCCGCCTCCTCCAGCCGCCGCACCCGCTCGGTGACCGCGCTCGCGGACATCGACACGGCGCGCGCCAGGTCGGCGAAACTGGCCCGCCCCTCACGCTGGAGAACCTCGAGGATGCGCCAGTCGGTGGCGTCCGGGGAATACACGGTCATCTCCGAGGAATACCAGGGGAATCCCCGGCCCCGCAAGATCCATGCCGGGGATCGTCCCTTCATCGGGGCCTTGCGCGGCCGTAGATTTCTGGTCATCGCCACAGGACAGAGAGGCCTTCGGATGACCGTCACCAGCCCCACGGCCCCGATCCCCATGAGCTCCACGGCCC
>NZ_JARGEF010000314.1:0-7902 GCF_033794725.1 Streptomyces sp. ID05-39B
CCCAGGTTCGGGACGGGAAGGGGCGGCGGCGGGGGCTAGATCACCGTCTCACGCCGGCCGCAGATGCACGATGTCACCCGCGCCCACCGGCTCCCGTACCCCCTCCTCCGTGGCGAGCACCAACCGCCCGTCCCCGTCCACGGCGACCGCCTCGCCGACCACCGACCGGTCCCCGGGCAGCTCCGCCCGAACGGTCCGCCCCAACGTCGCACACCCCGCCGCGTACGCCTCCTGAAGCCCGGACCCCAGCGGATCCCCGCCGGCCGCCCGCCACCTCCCGTACCACTCCTCCAGCGCCCGCAGCACGCCCCGCAGCAGCGGGTCCCGATCCGTGCTCACCGCTCCGGCCAGCGCCAGCGACCCCGCCTGCGGCACCGGCAGTTCCTCGGCCCGCAGCGTGACGTTGATGCCGACGCCGACCACCACCCCGTCCGCCCCGGCCCGCTCCGCGAGGATCCCGCCGGCCTTGCGTTCCTCGCCGCTGACGGTCACCAGCAGGTCGTTGGGCCACTTCAGCGCCGTATCGACGCCCGCGGCGCGGGACAGGCCGGTCGCGACCGCGACGCCGGTCAGCAGGGGCAGCCACCCCCACCGGGCCACGGGCACCTCGGCCGGGCGCAGCAGCACGGAGAAGAAGAGTCCCGACCGCGGGGGCGCCGTCCACCGCCGGTCGAGCCGCCCCCGCCCGGAGGTCTGCTCCTCCGCGACCAGGACGGCACCCTCGTCGGCCTTCCCGGCGGCGGCGAGCGCGACGAGGTCGGAGTTCGTGGACCCGGTGCGGGGGACGATGTCGATTCCCGTCCACAGCCCGCCCTCCTGGACGAGCCCGCGCCGCAGCGCGACGGCGTTGAGGGGCGGACGGTCCAGATCGGACCACCGGCTGCTGTCTCCGGGGTTTCCTGCTGCATCTCGCGGCGTCATGCAAGCCACCCTAGGTGTGGTAAACGCCGCACTGCCGATCGGTAGGCCCGCCACTACTGTACGGATGAGTAACCGTCCCCCCCTTTGAGCAGGCAGGGAGCCGCATCCCGATGTCCGAGTCGGAAGAGATCGACATCCACACGACCGCGGGGAAGCTCGCGGATCTCCAGCGTCGCGTCACGGAGGCGACGCACGCCGGCTCCGCACGCGCCGTCGAGAAGCAGCACGCCAAGGGCAAACTGACGGCCCGTGAGCGCATCGAACTCCTTCTCGACGAGGGTTCCTTCGTCGAGCTGGACGAGTTCACCCGCCACCGCTCCACCAACTTCGGCCTCGACCAGAACCGCCCGTACGGGGACGGCGTCGTGACCGGCTACGGAACCGTCGACGGCCGTCCCGTCGCCGTGTTCTCGCAGGACTTCACCGTGTTCGGCGGTGCCCTGGGCGAGGTCTACGGCCAGAAGATCGTCAAGGTGATGGACTTCGCGCTGAAGACCGGCTGCCCGGTCATCGGCATCAACGACTCCGGCGGCGCCCGCATCCAGGAGGGTGTGGCCTCGCTGGGGGCGTACGGCGAGATCTTCCGCCGCAACACCCATGCGTCCGGTGTGATCCCGCAGATCAGCCTGGTCGTCGGCCCGTGCGCCGGCGGCGCGGTCTACTCGCCGGCGATCACCGACTTCACCGTCATGGTCGACCAGACCTCGCACATGTTCATCACCGGTCCGGACGTGATCAAGACGGTCACCGGTGAGGACGTCGGCTTCGAGGAGCTGGGCGGCGCGCGCACCCACAACTCGACGTCGGGTGTGGCCCATCACATGGCGGGCGACGAGAAGGACGCCATCGAGTACGTCAAGCAGCTGCTGTCGTACCTGCCGTCGAACAACCTCTCCGCGGCGCCGGCGTTCCCGGAGGAGGCGGACCTCGCCGTCTCCGACGAGGACCTGGAGCTGGACACGCTCGTCCCGGACAGCGCGAACCAGCCGTACGACATGCACACGGTGATCGAACACGTCCTGGACGACGCCGAGTTCTTCGAGACGCAACCGCTGTTCGCGCCGAACATCCTGACCGGCTTCGGCCGGGTGGAGGGCCATCCGGTCGGTATCGTCGCCAACCAGCCGATGCAGTTCGCGGGCTGTCTGGACATCAAGGCCTCCGAGAAGGCGGCCCGGTTCGTGCGGACCTGCGACGCGTTCAACGTCCCGGTGGTCACCTTCGTCGACGTCCCCGGCTTCCTGCCCGGCGTGGACCAGGAGCACGACGGCATCATCCGCCGCGGCGCCAAGCTGATCTACGCCTACGCGGAGGCGACCGTCCCGCTGATCACGGTCATCACCCGCAAGGCCTTCGGCGGTGCCTACGACGTGATGGGCTCCAAGCACCTGGGCGCCGACCTCAACCTGGCGTGGCCGACCGCGCAGATCGCGGTGATGGGCGCGCAGGGCGCGGTCAACATCCTGCACCGGCGCACGATCGCCGAGGCGGAGTCCGCGGGCGACCTGGAGGCGACCCGCGCCCGGCTGATCCGGGAGTACGAGGACGCGCTCCTCAACCCCTACATCGCCGCCGAGCGCGGTTACGTCGACGCGGTGATCATGCCGTCGGACACCCGTCGGCACATCGTGCGGGGCCTGCGCCAACTGCGGACGAAACGAGCATCCCTGCCTCCGAAGAAGCACGGCAACATCCCCCTCTAGGAGCCGCCATGACGATCAAGGTCGTACGGGGCAACCCGACCCCGGAGGAGCTGGCCGCCGCTCTGGCGGTGGTCCGCGCCCGCGCCGCGGCGGTGGCGGCGGAGCCGTCCGGCGCGCAGGAAGCCAGGGACTCCTGGTCGGATCCCTCCCGCATCGCCGCCCACCGGCTGCCGCAGCCTGGCCCGGCCACCTGGAGCCGCACGTACTGGCCGGGCTAGGCCGGCCGCCCGCCCGTCACAGACGGGCGGCCACGGCTTCGGCCATCACCGCGTACCCCGCGTCGTGGGGGTGCAGGTGGTCGCCGGAGTCGTACGCGGGGTGCAGCCGGTCCGGGTCCGCCGGATCGGCCAGCGCCCGGCGCAGGTCCACCACGGCGTCGTACTCCCCGCCGTGGCGGATCCATTCGTCCACCTCGTGGCTCACCTCGGCCGCGTGCTCACCCCAGTGGTCCGAGCCCCCGAACGGCAGCAGGGTCGCCCCGATCACCCGCAGGCCCCGCCCGCGCGCCTGCCGTATCAGCTCGCGGTGCCCGGCGATCAGTTCGTCCGCCTCCAGGACGGGTGCGGGCCGGTACGTCGGCTGCTCGTCCGTCTCGGCGAAGCCGAGGTCGTTGAGGCCGAGGAGCACCACGAGGGTGTCCACGCCCGGCTGCTCCAGTACGTCGCGGCGGAGCCGGTGCAGGGCCTTCTCGCCGTACCAGGCGGAGTCGTTGAGCAGCAGGTTGCCGCCGATCCCGGCGTTGAGGACGGGACGTCCGGTGCGCCGGGCGAGTTGGTCGGACCAGCGCCGGTCGGCGCCGGGGGTCGAGCCGAAGCCGTCGGTGACGGAGTCGCCGAGAAGGGCGATGCCGTCCGTGCGGCCCGCGTCGGTCTCGACGGCACCGAGGAGGTACCAGGACTCGCTCCGCGCGTCGAAGCCCGCCCCGTCCACGTCCGCCGTCAGGTCACCCTCGCCGCGGTAGCTGGCCGTGAAGGCCTGCGCGTGGAAGGTGGCGGGGCCGGTGACGGCGTCGAGATGCAGGGTCACCGTGAGCGCCTGCCCCGGTGTCACGGTGAGGGCGGCCGGGTCGCTGAGGAGATGGCCGCGGGCCGGGATCGCCGTACGCCCCGAGCCTCCGAAGGTGAGGCGGGTGACGGAGTCCGCCTCGACGGCGGCGCCCTCCGCGGTGCGGGCCACCGTGCCTGCGGCGAGCCGGACCGGGGAGGTGCCGTAGGCGTTCGACAGCCGTATCCGCACCCGGTCGCCGCCCGCGGTGAGCCGGACGACCTGGCGCACGGACTGGCGCCAGAAGCCCTCGCGGGACCAGTTGGGGGTGAAGCCCTCGCTGGGGAGCTGGGGCGGGGCGGTCCAAGCGGTGGTGAACACGGGCGTGCCCTCTCGTCGGCCGGAACAGCGGTCGGAACAGCGGTCGGAACCCTGCTAATGAAACCACAGTCCCGTTTAGTGAAGTTGAGTACGCGTACTCAGGCATCCGTCACCGCCCCGCCTCAGGCTGGATCGCATGCTGTGGTCCGACCCCGAGAACGAGCCGCCCGAAGAACTGCGCGACGCGCAGGAGATGCTGCGGCGGCTCGGGGTCCTCATGGCGCTGGCCATGGTGGTCGCGATGATCGTCATCGGTGTGCGATGACCCGAGGCCGGCCGGGACGCCCCGAGGCGACCCGGGTGAACGCGGCGCGGCACGCCGATACGCTGACCGCATGACCGATCAGCCGCGCCGCCGTCTTGTGCTCGCCTCCCAGTCCCCCGCCCGGCTGGGCCTGCTGCGCCAGGCCGGGCTCGACCCCGAGGTGATCGTCAGCGGGGTCGACGAGGACGCCGTGACCGCCCCCACTCCCGCCGAACTGGCCCTCGCCCTCGCCGAGGCCAAGGCCTCCGTCGTGGCCGCGAAGCCCGAGGTCCAAGGTGCCCTGGTGATCGGCTGCGACTCGGTCCTCGACCTGGACGGCGAAGCCCTCGGCAAGCCCGCGGACGCCGAGGAGGCCACCGCCCGCTGGAAGTCCATGCGCGGCCGCGCGGGCACCCTCCAGACCGGACACTGCCTCTACGACACCACGACCGGCCGCTACACGTCCGCCGTCGCCTCCACCGTGGTCCGCTTCGGCGAGCCCACCGACGAGGAGATCGCCGCGTACGTCGCCTCCGGCGAACCCCTCTACGTCGCCGGGGCGTTCACCCTGGACGGCCGCTCGGCACCGTTCATCGACGGCATCGACGGCGACCACGGCAACGTGATCGGCATCAGCCTGCCCCTCGTCCGCCGGCTGCTGGCCGGACTGGGCGTGGGCATCACGGAGTTGTGGGCGCCGGCGGACCACTGAGGGGGACGGGCCCCTCGTCCTGCGGCCCCGCGTCCCGGGGTTCCGCGGCGGCGGGCCCCGCCTGGCGGTCGTACGTCATCAGCAGCAGCACGATGAGCGTGAGCACGACGACCATGAGCAGGAACGCGTGCCAGCCCACCAGCCCCCACGCGACGGCGCCCAGCACGGCGTGCACCACCGCGGCACTGATCAGCAGGATGCGCCCGAAGCCGGCCGGCGGCCGGTCGCGGACCGCGACCAGCAGGGCGACCAGCCCGCAGAAGGCGAAGTAGAGACCGAAGACGATCCCGCCGATCTTCGACGACGTGGACATCATGTCCGGGTCCAGGCCCGCGAGGGACATGTCCTGACGGTCGACGACGATGCCGAGGAACCAGTTCAGCGCCGCGACGCCGAGCGCCTCGACGACGAGTACGGCCGCCACGACCACTGCCACCGGTCTGCGCACCACCGCTCCTCCACCCACTTTCGACCGGGCCCGCACAGGATTGCTGAGCCTTGGCCACACGCACGCTACTAACGGGTAAACCCGGGGACAAGGGTTCTGCCGCCGGCAAAGAATCATTGGGCCATTCGTAGGGACTCCACAAAGAAACGGAGTGGGGCGCAGCACGTGCTCACAGAGACCTTGGCCACAGTGGAGGGCTAGGGTTTCGAGGAGGAGTGCTGCGTACGGCGGTACTACAAGGGATTTCGCGGTCGAGTGAGCCTGGCATCACGCTCCGTGTGGGCAAGGTCACCTTTGGGGACGGGTCGATGAGTCGTGTCGGCAGTCCCTAAACTCGGCTTGTTTCAAGGAGGGAGCCTCAATCGTGCGCAAGGTGCTCATCGCCAACCGTGGCGAAATCGCAGTCCGCGTGGCCCGGGCCTGCCGGGATGCCGGTATCGCAAGCGTCGCCGTGTATGCCGAACCGGACCGGGACGCTCTGCATGTCCGGGCCGCGGACGAGGCGTTCGCCCTGGGCGGTGACACTCCGGGCACCAGCTACCTCGACATCGAGAAGGTGTTGAACGCCGCCCGCGAATCGGGGGCGGACGCGATCCATCCCGGATACGGCTTCCTCTCGGAGAACGCCGACTTCGCCCAGGCCGTCCTGGACGCGGGCCTGACCTGGATCGGCCCGCCGCCGCAGGCCATCCGCGACCTCGGTGACAAGGTCGCGGCCCGCCACATCGCCCAGCGCGCCGGGGCCCCGCTGGTCGCCGGCACGCCCGACCCGGTCTCCGGTGCGGACGAGGTCGTCGCCTTCGCCGAGGAGCACGGCCTGCCCATCGCGATCAAGGCCGCCTTCGGCGGCGGTGGCCGCGGTCTCAAGGTCGCCCGCACCCTCGATGAAGTCCCCGAGCTGTACGACTCGGCGGTCCGCGAGGCGGTCGCCGCGTTCGGCCGCGGCGAGTGCTTCGTCGAGCGCTACCTCGACAAGCCCCGGCACGTGGAGACGCAGTGCCTGGCCGACAGCCACGGCAACGTGGTCGTCGTGTCCACGCGTGACTGCTCGCTCCAGCGCCGCCACCAGAAGCTCGTCGAGGAGGCGCCCGCGCCCTTCCTCTCCGAGGCCCAGGTCGCCGAGCTGTACTCCTCCTCCAAGGCCATCCTCAAGGAGGCCGGCTACGTCGGCGCCGGCACCGTCGAGTTCCTCGTCGGCGTCGACGGCACGATCTCCTTCCTGGAGGTCAACACCCGCCTGCAGGTCGAGCACCCCGTCACCGAGGAAGTCGCCGGCATCGACCTGGTGCGCGAGATGTTCCGCATCGCCGACGGCGAGGAACTCGGCTACGACGACCCGGCGCTGCGCGGCCACTCCATCGAGTTCCGCATCAACGGCGAGGACCCCGGCCGGGGCTTCCTGCCCGCCCCCGGCACCGTCACCACCTTCGACGCGCCGTCCGGACCGGGTGTACGCCTGGACGCGGGCGTCGAAGCCGGTTCGGTGATCGGCCCGGCCTGGGACTCCCTGCTCGCCAAGCTGATCGTCACCGGCCGCACCCGCAAGGAAGCCCTCCAGCGGGCCGCCCGCGCCCTGGCGGAGTTCCAGGTCGAGGGCATGGCCACCGCCATCCCCTTCCACCGCGCGGTGGTAGAGGACCCGGCGTTCGCCCCCGAACTGACCGGTTCCGCCGACCCGTTCACGGTCCACACCCGCTGGATCGAGACCGAGTTCGTCAACGAGATCAAGGCCTTCGCCGCCCCCGCCGCCACCGAGGCCGACGAGGAAGCCGGCCGTGAGACCGTCGTCGTCGAGGTCGGCGGCAAGCGCCTGGAGGTCTCCCTCCCGGTCTCGCTGGGCATGTCCCTGGCCCGCACGGGCCTCGCGGCCGGGGCCAAGCCCAAGCGTCGCGCGGCGAAGAAGTCCGGCCCCGTCGCCTCCGGCGACACCCTCGCCTCTCCGATGCAGGGCACGATCGTCAAGATCGCGGTCGAGGAGGGCCAGGAGGTCAAGGAAGGCGATCTGATCGTCGTCCTGGAGGCCATGAAGATGGAGCAGCCCCTGAACGCCCATCGCTCCGGCACCGTCAAGGGCCTCGCAGCGGAGGTCGGCGCCTCGATCACCTCCGGCGCCCCGATCTGCGAGATCAAGGACTGACCGGACAGCACGACTCCGGTTCCCCGCGCCCAGGTGGAGGGCGCGGGGTTCTGTTGTCATGGGGGGCGGGGCCCACCCAATGGCACGGCACGCCGTTGAGAAGCGGGGCAGTTGAGAAGCGGGACCATTGAGCAGCGGGGTCGCGGAGCCCGCCAAGGGCCGCCGGGTTGTATCGATCTGCGGCTCCGCCGCGTGGGCGCGACCAGCCAGAGCCGACCCGCACCCGCGAACGGACCCCCATCGCCCACGGCGACAAGGCGCCCTGCCGCCGGGGAACTAGCGACGCCTCATGTCCGCGACACGAGCCCGCTCGGCACCCGGCGCCTGCTCCCCGAGGACGGCCGCCGCCCGCAACCCTGCCCCGGCCCCGGC
>NZ_JARGEF010000315.1:0-7868 GCF_033794725.1 Streptomyces sp. ID05-39B
CGGCCCACCCGCGCGCTCACCGCGGGCAACCAACAGACCCATCGCGCGCTCACCGCGGGCGGCTGAACCAACACCAACGCAAGGACCACCGCAGGAACCACCCGCTCGGCCCGCCCGACCCGCTCCCGTCCGCTCGACCCGACCCCCAACGAGGTTGCACCGGTTCATGAACTCCCGTCAGCGCCGCGGCGTGATCCTCCTGCTCCTGTCGGTCCTGTGCGCCCTCGGCGCCTTCGCCGGCGTCCTCTCCGTCATCGATGACGTGCAGTCCAAGGTCGGCCCCGAGGTCACCGCGTACCGGGTCAGCTCCAGCGTGGCGCCCTACACCCCGCTGACCGCGGGCCAGTTCGAGAAGGTCGAGATGCCCGAGCGCTGGCTCTCGGCGAACGCGGTGACCGACCTCGCCGACATCCGCGGCAAGATCGCCGTGACGACGCTGAAGAAGGGCTCCCTGCTCCAGAGCGACATGATCGTCGACCAGCCCGCCCTCCAGCCCGGCCAGCAGGAGGTCGCCATCATGATCGACGCGGCGACCGGCGTCGCCGGAAAGATCACCCCGGGTTCCTCCGTCAACGTCTACGCCACCTTCGAGGGCGCCCGCGACAGCGACCCCGACCAGTCGAAGATCATCGTCACCAACGCCCGTGTCCTCGACGTCGGCGACATCACCGCCCTGGACCCGGACAGGGACGACCGCGGACAGCGGCCCACCGACGCCGTCCCGATCACCTTCGCGCTGTCGACCCTCGACGCCCAGCGCATCACGTACGCCGAGTCGTTCGCCAAACGCGTCCGGCTCGCCCTGGTGGCGCCCGGCACTCCCACCACGGTCCCCGAACAGGACCGTACGTACGAACTCACCACGGACAAGTGAGAGGCCGCCGCCCATGCCCACCAGGATCCTCCCGGCCGTCGGCGACGCGGACGCGGTCCGCTCCCTCACCACTCTGCTCAGCCAGCTCCCGGACGCCGAACCCGTCACCCCGGTCACCGACTCCACACAGCTCGTCGACACCCTCGCCCGCCTGTCCGCCGAGTCGGTCGACGAGCTGCCCGAGGTCGTGATCGTCCATGAGCGCATCGGCCCCGTCCCCGCGCTGGAACTGGTCCGCGAGGTCGCCCTGCGCTTCCCCGCGGTCGGCGTCATCCTCGTCACCACCGACGCCGGACCCGGCCTCTTCTCCGCCGCCATGGACGCCGGGGCGCGCGGCCTGGTCACCCTGCCGCTCGGCTACGAGGACCTGGCCCACCGCGTCCAGGCCGTCGCCCAGTGGTCGGTGGGCGTACGACGTCATCTCGGCCACGGCGGCGACGTGTTCACCGGCGCCGGCGGCACCGTCGTCACGGTCAGCGGCGCCAAGGGCGGCGTCGGGACCACCCTCCTCGCCGTCCAGCTCGCCCTCGCCGCCCAGGCCTCCGGCCGCCCCACCGCACTCGTCGACATGGACCTCCAGACCGGCGACATCGCGTCCTTCCTGGACGTCCAGTTCCGCCGCTCGGTCGTCGACCTCGCCGCGATCACCGACATCTCGCCCCGCATCCTCGCCGAGGCCGTGTTCCGCCACGACACCGGCGTGGCCCTGCTGCTCGCCCCCGGCGAGGGCGAACGCGGCGAGGAGGTCACCGACCGCGCCGCCCGCCAGATCGTCGGCGCCCTGCGCTCGCGCTACGAGGTCGTCGTCGTCGACTGCGGCGCCCAGCTCGGCGGGGCCGGCGCCGCCGTCGTTGAGATGGCCGACCGCGCCCTGCTCGTCACCACCCCCGACGTGGTCGCGGTCCGCGGCGCGAAACGCGCCGTCCGCATGTGGGACCGCCTCCAGATCCGCAAGGCCGAGGAGACCACGGTCGTCGTCAACCGCCACAGCCGCGGTACGGAGATCCAGCCCGGCCTCGTCCAGAAGATCACCGGCACACCCGTCGCGGCCACCGTGATCCCCGCCCACTTCAAGGAACTCCAGTCCGCCGTGGACGCCGGCCGCGTCCACGCCCTCGACGGCCGAAGCACCGTCCGCCAGGCCATGTGGACCCTCGCGGGCGAACTCGGCCTGGTCAGAGCCGCGGAGGGGTCCCAGCATCGCAAGTCCGGCCGGGCGGCACGCGGCGGGGAACGGGCGTCGGCGGGCTTCCGGCGGAGGAGGGAGTGACGTGAGACCACGGCGACACGGAGGCGACCGGGGCCAGGTCACCGTCGAGTTCCTCGGCATGACGCCGCTGATCATCGTGACCTTGGTGCTCATGTGGCAGTTCGTCCTGCTGGGATACACGTTCACGCTCGCGGGGAATGCTGCCGACGAGGCGGTGCGGGCGGGGACGGCGGCACAGCGGGGGGAGCGGCAGGCCGTGTGCGAACAGGCGGGACTGGCCAAGCTGGGCGACGCGTGGCGCTCCGGGGCCACGGTCACCTGCCCCACGTCGGGCGGATACGTGACGGCGACCGTCACCCTCCCGGTACCGGTCCTCTTCCCGGGCGCGATCGACTTCCCGTTCACGGTGAAGGGCCACGCCGGTGCCGTGGAGGAAGAGGATGACGACTGACATGTCGTACCGACGCAGGTCGTGCGGACGCGGGTCGCGCGGGCGGGGCTCGTACGGCCGGGGCTTGTACGGCCGGAGCTCGTACCGACGCAGGTCGTGCGGACGCGGCTGGTATTTACGCGGGTCGGGGGGCGGGGCGCGCGGACGCCGTGGGCGTGATCGCGGGCAGGTCGCCCTGGAGTATCTCGGCTTCCTCCCGATCCTGCTGCTCGTCGCGCTGGCCGCCGTACAGCTCGGCCTGATCGCGTACGTGGCACAGCAGGCGGGTACGGCCGCCAGGGCCGGGGCCCGCAGCGCGTCGCTCGACGAGGGCGCCGAGGGGGCGTGTCAGGGCGCGGTCAGTTCCTGGCTGGCGAACGGCACGAGCTGCGTCCCCGAGGACCTGGGCGAGGAGGTCCGCGTCACCTCCACCATCACCATCCCGTCGGTCATCCCCGGTATCGAGGACTTCGGCGAGGCCCACAGGACAGCGGTGATGCCGGTCGACCACTGAGCCCGTGGCCCGTTGCCCGTTGCCCACAGCGACAGCCCACCACCCACACCGAGAGCCCACCACCCACACCCACAGCCCACCAGGTAAGTCGTCAGACCGAACGTCGCACCGAGGAGGAACCGGAGATGAGCCTGAGGGCCCGCATCACCTCGCCCGAGGAGCAGGGTGGCCGCGGCGAGGACGGCCACATGGTCGCCTCCTACCGGGCGAAGCTCCTGGAGGAGATCGACCTCGCCGAGATGAGCGCGCTGGCGGCGGCCGAGCGCCGGGCGCGCCTGGAGCGGGTGCTCGGGCACATCATCAGCCGCGAGGGCCCCGTGCTGTCCACGACGGAACGCGCGCAGCTGATCCGCCGAGTGGTCGACGAGGCGCTCGGCCTCGGCATCCTCGAACCGCTCCTGGAGGACGCCTCGATCACCGAGATCATGGTCAACGGTCCGGACGCGATCTTCGTCGAACGGGCGGGCAGGGTCGAGCAGTTGCCCATCCGCTTCGCCTCCCACGACCAGCTCATGCAGACGATCGAACGCATCGTGTCCACCGTCAACCGCCGCGTCGACGAGACCAACCCGATGGTCGACGCCCGCCTCCCCTCGGGCGAACGCGTCAACGTGATCATCCCCCCGCTGTCCCTCACCGGCCCCATCCTCACCATCCGCCGCTTCCCGCGCTCCTTCACCCTGCACGAACTGATCGGCTTCGGCTCGCTGGACGAGCCCATGCTGTACCTGCTGGCCGGCCTGGTGCAGGCGAAGTTCAACGTGATCGTCTCCGGCGCGACGGGCACCGGGAAGACGACCCTCCTGAACGCCCTCTCCGGCCTCATCCCCGAGACCGAACGCATCATCACCATCGAGGACTCGGCCGAACTCCAGCTCCAGCAGTCGCACGTCATCCGCCTGGAGTCCCGCCCCCCGAACGTCGAGGGCAACGGCCGCATCACCATCCGCGACCTGGTCCGCAACTCGCTGCGCATGCGCCCCGACCGGATCGTGGTCGGCGAGGTCCGCGGCGGCGAGTCCCTCGACATGCTCCAGGCCATGTCGACCGGCCACGACGGCTCCCTGGCCACCGTCCACGCCAACAGCGCGGAGGACGCGCTGATGCGGCTCCAGACCCTGGCTTCCATGTCCGACGTCGAGATCCCGTTCGTCGCCCTGCACGACCAGATCAACAGCGCGGTCGACGTCATCGTCCAGCTCACCCGCTTCGCGGACGGGGCCCGGCGGGTGACGGAGATCGCGCTGCTGGACAGCCACGGCGGAGAGCCGTACCGGCTCGCGACCATCGCCCGCTTCAACGCCCGCCCGCTCGCCGCGGACGGCCGTATCCACGGCGTCTTCGAGTACCACCCGCTGCCACGCCGCACCGCCGACCGCCTCTACATGGCCGGCCAGCCGATACCGCAGGCCTTCGGAGTCGCCCGCACGCTCGACGAGTTGACCACGAGAGAAACCCGATAGCCGGCCTTCGGTCGGCCTTCGGTCGGCCTTCGCGAAGGCAGCCAGGACGGGACAGGACGGAACAGGACAGGCAGGACCCCATGACCCTCCAGAACCTGATCAGCCTCACCACCGGCGTGAGTCTGCTGACCTGCTGCCTCGCCGTGGCGGGCGTGCACACGTACGCGCGGGGCCGCGCCCAGCGGGCCGCCCTCGTCAACCGTCTCACCGCCGTCGGCCAGGACCCGCTGACCGGCCGCCGGCGCCGCTTCCGCGGCCTGGACCGCCGCCTGCGCCGCACCGACTTCGGCCGCAGACTGGAACTGCGGCTGACGGCGACCGGCCTGGACGTGACGCCGGGCGAGTTCTTCGCGTACATGCTGGCGACGGTCGCCGCCCTGTGGCTGATCGGCCAGGCCACGCTGGCCCCCTTCTTCGGCCCGCTGGCCGGCCTGCTCGGCATGTGGGCGGCCTGGCAGTTCCTCAACTGGCAACGTCAGAAACGCATCGAGCGCTTCATCAACCAACTCCCCGAACTGGCCCGCATCCTGGCCAACGCCACCAACGCGGGCCTAGCCTTGCGCACCGCCATCGGCATGGCCGCGGAGGAACTGGAAGCCCCCGCAGGCGAGGAACTGGCGAAAGTCGCCAACCAGTTGGCCGTAGGCCACTCCCTGGACGACGCCCTCGGCGAACTCGCCGACCGACTCCCCTCCCGCGAACTCGTCGTCCTGGTCACCACCCTGGTCCTCTCCAACCGGGCGGGCGGCCAGGTCGTCGGCGCCCTCCGCAACCTGACCGAGACCCTGGAGGAACGAAAGGAGACCCGCCGGGAGGTACGGACACAGCTGTCACAGGTGAGCATGACGTCGTATGCGGTGCCGGCGTTGGGGGTCGGCGCCCTCTTCCTCATGGACAGCGTCGCGGACGGCACCCTCGACCGCATGACCGGATCAGTCGCCGGGCAGGCCAGCGTGATCATCGCCTTCGCCCTCTACGCCGTCGGCTTCGTCCTCATCCGCCGCATGTCCCGCATCGACATCTGAGACCGAGTACCGAAGGGAGGAATCGACCGCCATGGAACTTCTGCTCGCACTCGTCATGGGCCTCAGCGTCTGGGGCGCCTTCGCCGGCGTCCGCATGTACCGCGCCGAGGTGAAACTGCCCACCGACCTCGCGCTGGCCCTGGAGATCGGCGCCACCCGCACCAGCGCCGTCGGCTCCCTCATCGACCGCCTCGGCATGCGCTACGCCCCGACGGTACTGCGCCTGATGGGCCCCAAGCAGGTCGCCAGATACCGCCGCAGGATCGACCTCGCCGGAAACCCCGGCGGCCTGACGATCGACCGCTACGCGGCCCGCCGGGCGGTCTACGGCGCGATCGGCGGCGTCGGCGGTCTGGCCGCGCTGCTCCAGGGCAGCTTCTTCCTCGCCCTCCTCATGATCGCCTTCGGCGCGTTCTGGTCCGAGGTCGGCATCTGGTCCGCGATCAGGGTCCGCAAGGACGCGATCGAGCGCACTCTCCCGGACTTCCTGGACGTACTCGCGGTCGTCGTGAGCGCGGGCCTCGGCTTCCGCCAGGCCCTCGACCGGGTGGCGTCGAAGTACGAGGGCCCGTGGGCGGACGAGATCCGGATCACCCTCCGTCAGATGGACCTCGGCATGAGCCGCCGCGAAGCCTTCGCCGAACTCCGCCGCCGCAACGACTCCGAGCAGGTCGCCATGTTCGTCACCGCACTCCAGCAGGGCGAGGAGCTGGGCGCGCCGATCGTCGACACCCTGGTCGCGATCGCCAAGGACATGCGCCGCACGGACGCGCAGAACGCCCGCCGCAAGGCCGCCCGGGCCGTACCCAAGGCCACACTGATGATCACGACGTTCATGGTCCCGGCCACCATGCTCCTCCTCGGCGCGGGCATGCTGCTGGGCTCCGGCACCGACTTCAGTTCGATCACGGGCGAGTAGGCGAGCGGGATGACGGTCATGACAGCCACTGCGAGGGGACGCGGAGGCCTGCTGCGGCGCCGCCGTAAGCGAGCCGGGGAAGCCATTGCGGCGGCCCGCGTTCCGGTCGCCGTCCTCGGCGAGGAGAACCACACACGCGCGTCCGGGACGACCGGTCGAGGGGCCACCCATCCCCCCATCCCGCTGCAGGTCAACGCCCTCCAGGCGATGTGCCGCCAGGTCTTCGGCTTCCGGCTCGCCATGATCGCGCTCGCCGCCCCGGCCGCCCTCCTCAACGCCTCACCGGGCCTGGGCGCCCGCCTCGTCGGCGCGGCCGTCGTCGTCACCTTCATGGGCTCGTACGTCCTCTTCCGGGACTGGGAACGCTTCGGCCCCCTGCTGCTGCGCCACCCCACCCTGCTGGCCGTGGACACCCTCTTCGGCACCCTGCTGCTGATCTCGGCGGGCCCCGACACCACCCTCGCCTACGTCAGTGTCTGCACCCCCCTCCTCGCCGGCATCGTCTACGGCTGGCGCGGCGCCGCCTGTTTCGCCTCGCTCCAGTCGCTGATCCTGCTGCTGGTCCATGCCACCCTCGAACGGGAGTCCGGCACGAGCCTGGCGGAGAGGCTGCTGCTTCCCGGCCTCTGTGTCATCACCGGAGCCGTCGGCTCCACCCTGCGCAACCTCATGCTCCGCTTCGGCACCGCCACCCTGGCCCTGACGACGGTCAAGGCCCGGCTCGCCGTCACCCAGGCCGTCGCCGCCGAACGGGCCCGGCTGGCGCGCGAGATGCACGACTCCGTGGCCAAGACCCTGCACGGCGTGGCTCTCGCGGCGGACGGCCTGGCCCGCTCGGCCGGATCGACGGCCATGGACCCGGACCGTGTCCGGCAGCAGGCCGAACTGGTCGCCCGCGCCGCACGCCGCGCAGCCGCCGAATCCCGCGAACTCCTCACCGACCTGCGCCGCGAGACGGACCCGGGCCAGAGCGTCGACCTCCTGCGCGAACTGGCCGCCCGCACCGACGACTTCGCCGCCCGCACGGGACTGCCGGCCACCTACCACGCCACGGGCGAGCGCACCACGCTCCCCGTCCCGCCCGCGGTGGCCCGTCACCTCCTCACCATCGCCTCGGAAGCCATGGAGAACGCCCACCGGCACGCTGACCCGACCCGCATCGAGGTACGGGCAGGCGTACGCGACGGTCTCCTGGACGTGAGCGTCCTCGACGACGGGAGCGGCCTTCCCTCCGGCACCACCCTCGAACAGCTCCGCAGCACAGGGCACTTCGGCATCGTCGGCATGGCGGAGCGGGCCGCGTCCGTCGGCGCCGACATCCACTTCGGCGACGGTCTCCACTCCCGCGGCACGGGAGTGCTCCTGCAACTTCCGCTCGCGGCACTCACGACATCGACGCCATGACCGGCACACCGTACGACCCGACCCCGCCC
>NZ_JARGEF010000316.1:0-7764 GCF_033794725.1 Streptomyces sp. ID05-39B
GGACGGAAGCTCGACGGCCTCCACCGTCCCGTCACCCGCATACGCACAGGCCACCAGCCCCGCCCCCAACCGCTCCACCGCCTGGTGATGGAACGTCGGCACCGACATCTCCTCGGGCACCAGGGCGGCGTACAACGTCCCCGGCACGGGCTTCACCGCGTGCCGCCCGAACTCCCCGGCCACCTCCGCGTGGCCGGGGAGATGCTGCACGAGCGTCCCCCCGAGGGCCACGTTCAGCAGCTGCATCCCCCGGCAGATCCCGAGCAGCGGTACCCCCGCCGCCAACGCCGCCTCGACGAGGGCCAGCTCCCAGGCGTCCCGCTCCCGCGCAGGCGGCCCCGTCCGGGGATCCCGCTCGGCCCCGTAGCGCCCGGGTTCGACATCGGGGCCGCCCGCGATCACCAGTGCGTCCAGCCGGGCCACGACGGACGCCGCGTGCTCGGGCGCGTCCGGCGGCAGCATCGCCGCCAGTCCGCCCGCCCGCTGCACGAGCCGCGGATACCCGGCCGGCAGGAGCGCCGCGTCCAGCTCCCACACCCCCCAGCGCGCCCCGGTCTCCAGGTACGTACTGACGCCGATCAGCGGCCTGTTGCCCGTCGCGTTCGCCATGCCCGCCTCCACCGCTCCCCGCCCATCCGAATGGACTCGACCCGAACCATTGAACACGCCCGCAGGTCAGGCGAGGAAGCCCCGCAGCAGCGCGGCCGTCCCCGCGCAGTGCTCGCGCATCATCTCCCGCGCGCCGTCCGCGTCCCCGTCGAGCACCGCCTCCACCAGAGCCGTGTGCTGGCGCTGCGAGTGCTCCAGGTTGCGCACCAGCAGCGGGATGCAGTCCAGCAGGTCGTTCACCGTGGCCCGGACCGCCGCGTAGCGCGCCGTGAGCGACGGCGAACCGCACAGCTCGGCGAGGGTGAGGTGGAGCATCGTGTCGAGGCGGCGGTACTCGGTGAGCGGGGCGTCCTCGGTGCGGGCCAGCGCATCCCGGAGCCGCCCCGCCTGCTCCTTCGTCAGGCCGTGCGCCGCGCACAGGCCCGCCGCGCCGACCTCCAGCACCTCCCGGAACCGGAGCACGTCCTCTATGTCGACCTCGGTGATCCGCCGCCGCAGCTCGTCCTCGCCGACCGCGTCGGTGCGGGGCAGCACGAACGTTCCTCCGTACCGGCCGCGCCGTGACTCCACGAGCCCCTGGTCCTGGAGGACCTTCAGCACCTCGCGCAGCGTCACCCGGCTGATGCCGAGCCGTTCCGCCAGGTCCCGTTCGGCGGGGAGCCGCTCCCCGCCGGGCACCAGGCCCAGCCGTACCACCTGGAGGATCTGCTCCAGGGCCTCCTCGAAGCCGTTCCCGGCCCGCACCGGCCGCAGTACCGGCGTGAGCCGGTCCGCCGGTTCCCCCTCAGCGCCCACCGGCATCCGGTCGCGCCCCCTTCCCAAGCAAAGGTTTTCGGCAATACCTTATGGCTCCCGGCCGTCCCGGCACAGCCGTAGCAGCAGAGGAAGCCTGAGGAGGCCCTCCCGTGGCAGACCGCACACCCCCGCTCGGCGTCGACGAACTGCACGCCCTCGTCGCCGGCGGTGAGATCGACACCGTCGTCCTCGCCTTCCCCGACATGCAAGGACGTCTCCAGGGCAAGCGTTTCGCCGCCCGTTTCTTTCTCGACGAGGTCCTCGAACACGGCACCGAGGGCTGCAACTACCTCCTCGCCGTCGACACCGAGATGAACACGGTGGACGGTTACGAGATGTCCTCCTGGGAGCGCGGTTACGGCGACTTCGCCATGCGCCCCGACCTCGGCACCCTGCGCCGCCTGCCCTGGCACCCCGGCACCGCGATGCTGATCGCCGACCTCGCCTGGGAGGACGGCTCGCCCGTCGTCGCCGCACCCCGGCAGATCCTGCGCCGCCAGCTGGAGCGCCTCGCCGAGCTGGGCTACACCGCCCAGGTCGGCACCGAGCTGGAGTTCATCGTCTTCAAGGACACCTACGAGCAGGCCTGGGACGCCCACTACCGGGGACTCACCCCGGCCAACCAGTACAACGTCGACTACTCGATCCTCGGCACCGGCCGCGTCGAGCCCCTGCTGCGCCGCCTGCGCAACGACATGGCCGGCGCGGGCCTCACCGTCGAGTCCGCCAAGGGCGAGTGCAACCCCGGCCAGCACGAGATCGCCTTCCGCTACGACGAGGCCCTGGTCACCTGCGACCAGCACGCCATCTACAAGACCGGTGCCAAGGAGATCGCCTCCCAGGAAGGCGTTTCCCTCACTTTCATGGCGAAGTACAACGAGCGCGAGGGCAACTCCTGCCACATCCACCTCTCGCTCGCGGACGCCGACGGCGCCAACGCGATGGCAGGGCCGGACGGGATGTCGCAGGTCATGCGGTACTTCCTCGCCGGACAGCTCGCCGCGCTGCGCGACTTCTCCCTGCTCTACGCCCCGCACATCAACTCCTACAAGCGGTTCCAGCCGGGTTCCTTCGCCCCGACCGCCGTCGCCTGGGGCCACGACAACCGCACCTGTTCCCTGCGCGTCGTCGGCCACGGCCGCTCCCTGCGCTTCGAGAACCGGCTGCCCGGCGGCGACGTCAACCCGCACCTCGCGGTCGCCGGACTCGTGGCGGCTGGCCTCCACGGCATCGAGCAGAAGCTGGAACTGCCCGAGCCCTGCGCCGGCAACGCCTACACCGCCGACTTCGCCCACGTCCCCACCACCCTGCGCGAGGCCGCCGAACTCTGGGAGAAAAGCCCCATCGCGCGGGCCGCCTTCGGCGACGAGGTCGTCGCCCACTACCGCAACATGGCCCGCGTCGAGCTGGAGGCCTTCGACGCGGCGGTCACCGACTGGGAGCTGCGCCGCTCCTTCGAACGCATGTGAGGCCCTTCGTGTCCGACCAGCCCACCTCCCACCCCTTCAGGTCCGACCAGCTCGCGGCCGAGCGGCTCCAGGTACTCAACCCGGCCACCGAAGAGATCGTCGCCACCGTCCCCGCCGCCACCGAGGCCGACGTCGACGCGGCCGTCGTACGTGCGACCCGCGCCCAGGTCCGGTGGGCCGCCCTCGCGCCCGGTGACCGTGCCCGCCTGCTGCGCCGCTTCGCCGTCCAGGTCGACGAACATCTCGAAGAACTGGCGCACTTGGAGGTCCGTGAGGCCGGCCACACCATCGGCAACGCCCGCTGGGAGGCGGGCAACGTCCGGGACCTGCTCGACTACGCGGCCGGGGGAGTGGAGCGGCTCACCGGGCGCCAGATCCCGGTCGCGGGCGGCCTCGACGTCACGATCCTCGAACCGCTGGGCGTCGTCGGGGTCATCGCGCCCTGGAACTTCCCGATGCCGATCGCGGCCTGGGGCACCGCCCCGGCACTCGCCGCCGGCAACGCGGTGATCCTCAAGCCCGCCGAGACGACCCCGCTGACCGCCCTGCGGCTGGCCGAACTCGCCCTGGCCGCGGGCCTGCCGGAGGATCTCCTCCAGGTGCTGCCCGGTCGCGGCCCCGTCGCCGGCAACGCGCTGGTCGAGCACCCGGGCGTGGCGAAGATCGTTTTCACCGGATCGACAGCCGTGGGCAAACGCGTGTTGGCGAAGGGATCCGAGCTGCTGAAGCGCGTCACCCTCGAACTCGGCGGCAAGAGCCCCAACATCGTCTTCGCCGACGCCGACCTCGAGGCCGCCGCCGCGGCGGCCCCCATGTCCTTCCTCGACAACTCGGGCCAGGACTGCTGCGCCCGCACCCGCATCCTCGTCCAGGCTTCCGTCCACGACCGCTTCCTGGACCTCCTCGCCCCCGCGATCGAATCGGTCGTGGTCGGCGACCCGGCGGACGAGAACACGGACATGGGGCCGCTGATCTCCAAGTCCCAGCTGGACCGCGTGCGTTCGTACGTGACGGACGACCTGGCCGGTATCCGCGGCAAGGCCCCCGAGGGCCCCGGCTTCTGGTTCCCGCCCACCGTCCTGACCGGCGTCGGCCCCGGCGCGCGGGTGGCGGTCGAGGAGGTCTTCGGCCCGGTCGCCGTCGTCCTGCCCTTCGAGGACGAGGCAGAGGCGATCGAACTCGCCAACGCCACCGACTACGGCCTCGCCGGCTCCATCTGGACCCGCGACGTCGGCCGCGCCCTGCGCGTCTCGCGGGCCGTCCGCGCGGGCAACCTGTCCGTCAACTCCCATTCCAGCGTCCGCTACTGGACCCCGTTCGGCGGCTTCAAGCAGTCCGGCATCGGCCGCGAACTCGGCCCCGACGCCCTGACCGCCTTCACCGAGACCAAGAACGTCTTCATCAGCACGGAGGGCCCCGCACAGTGACCAAAGAGATCGTCTGCCGCCGGCTCGTCGGCCGCACCGCCGTCATCACCGGGGCCGGCAGCGGCATCGGCCTCGCCGCAGCCCGCCGCCTCGCCTCCGAGGGCGCGCACGTCGTCTGCGGCGACATCGACGAACCCCGCGGCAAGGCCGCCGCCGAGGAGGTCGGCGGCCTCTTCGTGAAGGTCGACGTCACCGACCCCGACCAGGTCGAGGCGCTGTTCAAGGCGGCGTACGACACCTACGGCAGCGTCGACATCGCCTTCAACAACGCCGGTATCTCACCCCCCGACGACGACTCCATCCTCGACACCGGCCTGGAGGCCTGGAAGCGCGTCCAGGAGGTCAACCTCACCTCCGTCTACCTGTGCTGCAAGGCCGCCATCCCGTACATGCGGCGCCAGGGCAGGGGCTCCATCATCAACACGGCGTCCTTCGTGGCGAGGATGGGCGCCGCCACGTCCCAGATCTCGTACACGGCGTCCAAGGGCGGAGTCCTCGCCATGTCCCGTGAACTGGGCGTCCAGTTCGCGCGGGAGGGCATCCGCGTCAACGCGCTCTGCCCCGGACCGGTCAACACCCCGCTGCTGCGGGAACTGTTCGCCAAGGACCCCGAGCGGGCGGCCCGCCGCCTCGTCCACATCCCGGCCGGGCGGTTCGCCGAGGCCGAGGAGATCGCCGCCGCCGTCGCCTTCCTGGCCAGCGACGACTCCTCCTTCGTCAACGCCAGTGACTTCCTGGTCGACGGCGGCATCTCGGGGGCGTACGTCACGCCGCTGTAGGCCGCGTCCTAGAGTGCCGGGATGAGCATGACGCCCCCGCCCGGCTGGTACGCCGACCCGACGGCCCCCCACCAGGAACGCTGGTGGGACGGCACGGCCTGGACCGACCACCGGCGCACCCCGCAGACCCCGGCCACGCCGGGGGCGTCGGGGGCGTCGGCTTCGGCGTCGTCGGAGCAGGGCTTCGGACCTCCGGTGCCGGCTGTGACACCGGTTTCCGAGGGTTTCGGGCCGGCTGTGACACCGGTTGCCGGAGGTTTCGGGCCGCCGGCAGGTCCCGGCCCCTCCGCGTCCGGCGGTGGCGGCGGCCGGTACCGGGCCGTCGCCCTGGTCGTCGTCGCGGCCGTCCTCGTCGCGGCGGTCGTGACCGGAGCCGTCCTCCTGCGCGGGAGCGACGGCTCCGGCACGCGACCGGAGGCGGCCCCGCCCGCCGGCACCTCGGCCCCCGTGACGACCCCGGGCACCGCCACCGCCACACCCTCCGCCGACCCCTCCGCCACCGCGTCGACGGACCCCTCCGTCGTCGTCGACGAGCTGAACGGCATCACCCTCCCGCTGCCCGAGGGCTGGGTCCTCCCCGAGCACGTCGCCGAACCCGACGTCGTCATGACCACCGACGGCACCTACGACTGCCCCGGCGGAGGCATCTGCCGGCACGGCCTGGTGATCTCCCGCACCGTCACCGACACCGACCAGACCTCGCCCAGGGCACTGGCCGAGGCGGACATCGCCGACGCGGCCGACGACGCCTACGACAAGGACCTCATCGGCCGGAGCCCCTTCGGCGGCATCGAGTCCCACCAGACGGTGGCCGCCGGACAGGTCGCGGTCTCGGGCCGCGCCGGGTACTACGTCCGCTGGCGGGTGACGACCGCCGAGGGGCCCGGCGGCTACGTCCAGTCCCTGGTCTTTCCGTCCACCGTCGGCACCGAGGCACCCGTACTCGTCCGGTACGTCTTCGACGCGGGCGAGGACGGGCCGCCGCTCGCCGACATGGACCGCATCACCAAGGGCATCCGCCCGATCGGCGACGCGGACACGGGCGGCGGGGTCGGCAGCGGCCTCGGACAGACGCCGTGAGCCGTCGAACGCCGCTCAGCGAAGCGTAAGAACCGTCACAACCGTCACAACCGTCACGACCAGAGGCGCGACCTAGAGGAACGTCTGCCCCTCGCCGCGGTACGTCGGCACCGTCGCCGTCACCGCGTCCCCCTCGATCAGCCGCAGCACGTCGAACCGCTCGCACAGCTCACCGGCCTTCGCGTGCCGGAACCACACCTTGTCGCCGATCAGCAGGTCGTCGGCGGGGGAGCCGAGCAGCGGGGTCTGCACCTCGCCCGGGCCCTCCTGCGGGTCGTAGCGCAGCCCCTCCGGCAGATACGGCACCGGAAGCCGGTCCGGTCCGGGGGCACCGGAGGCGGGGTAGCCGCCGCCGAGGACGGTGACGACGCCGACGCCCGGCCGCCGTACGACGGGCTGGGCGAACAGGGCGGCCGGACGGCCGTTGAACGACGTGTAGTTGTCGAACAGACGCGGCACGTACAGTCCCGACCCCGCCGCGATCTCCGTGACCGCGTCCTCCGCGGCGGTGTGCTGCACACTGCCGGTCCCGCCGCCGTTCACGAACTCCAGGTCCGGCACCACGGCCCGCACGGCACGCACCACCGCGGCACGCCGCTCGACGAGTTCGCGGCGTGCGGTGGCCTGCATCAGCCGGATCGCACGGGACCGCAAGGGCCGCCCGGCCAGCGAGTCGCCCACCCCCGCGATGTGCCCCTCGTACGCCATGATCCCCACCAGCCGGAACCCGGGACGCCGGGCCACCGCCCGCGCCACGTCGGCGACCTGGGCGGGGGAGTGCAGCGGGGAGCGCAGCGCGCCGACCCGCATCCGCCCGCCCAGCAGCTTCAACGAGGTGTCCAACTCCAGGCAGACCCGCACCACTTCGTGTCCGTCACCGCGCGCGGAGTCGATGAGGTCGAGCTGGGCGACGTCGTCGACCATCACGGTGACGGCGGCGGCCAGCTTGGGGTCGCCCGCCAGTTCCGCGAAGCCGGAGCGGTCGGCGGAGGGATAGGCGAGCAGGATGTCGTCGAAGCCCGACCGGGCCAGCCACAGGGATTCGGCCAAAGTGAAGGACATGATGCCCGCGAAACCGTCCCTGGCCAGGACGCGTTCCAGCAGCGCCCGGCAGCGGACGGACTTGCTGGCGACGCGGACCGGCTTCCCGCCCGCCCGGCGGACCAGATCGTCCGCGTTGGCGTCGAATGCCTCCAGGTCCACGATGGCGAGAGGAGCGTCGAGATGGGTGGTGGCCCGGTCGTACCGGGCCCGGTCGGCGGCGCGCGCAGTCATGGACGCAGCCTGCCAGACCCGATTACCGCAGGGTAGGGGGACGTTCCGGGCAGATGCCCCGGGGGGCGCGGACTGGTTCCCGTTCGCGCAGGAACAAGCCGTAGAGTGACGCGCACGCACGGAGGACGGCTCCGGCCGGGTACCCGTGCCGGGATGCCGGTCCGTCCGTGCGGGTATGCGTGCCCAGGAAGGACCGGCGTGTCCGTACCGGGGCCGCCCGGGCGAGGAGACCGGCCCGCGCAGGACAACGACGGCGCGGGCACGAGGAAACGGGGGGTGCATGAGCACGGAAGCACGCCGCGCCTCGATCCCCCCGCGCCGTCGTTGTCC
>NZ_JARGEF010000317.1:0-7700 GCF_033794725.1 Streptomyces sp. ID05-39B
GTCGAGGGGGTCTGGTGGGCGCGTCGTCCCGTGGGGAGGCCGGGGTGTGGGGGGCTGTAAGCGCGTGACCGGGACGACACCGTGGTGGGCTGCGATCCACGCACACGCCGTACCCGGCCGTGCGTCCACCAGATCCCCCAGGACCTGGCAGCACCTCCACCCTTCACACAGGTAGGTGCAGGGGGAAGCCTTCGGTGTGAAGATCACTCGGGTGGGTGACGCAGAAACCCCGGCAACCCGACCGAATTGACCCACGGTCAACGTCTGCGGTCCCGGGCGGCTGGCCTGCTTTCACACCACGGCCCCGCTCCCCCGGCGTCAACCAGGGTGCGGGGCCGCAGGAAGGGCCGTCAGTCGAGAGACTGCTGGCGCGGGGTGATGCCCTTGCGCTCAGCCATCCGGTACACCATCTCCACAAAGGAGATGAGGTGTTCGTCCGGCATCTTGGTCTCGATGAGCATCAACGCGGTGGCGGGCTCCTCGTAAGGGAACCATCGGGGCTGCCCCTCACCGCCCTCCCCACCGCTCGAGGTGTCCGCCGACGACTGCGGGGTGGCCCTCTGCTCGGGGACCTGCTGCTCGGTGCCGGGCTGCACAGGCACGGGCGTGGCCGGCGCCGCGGGCGCCTGGGGTGTGGGGCTCTCCTGGTTTACCGCGGTAAACCGGTCCGGGACCGGCGGGAGCTGAACCACCGTCTTCGGCCTCCCGGGGGGCGTCTGGTTTACCGCGGTAAACCGCTCCTCCTTCTTCTGTCCGCGCAGACGCGCGCCCGCTTCCTTCTCCAACCGCCGCCGCTCCAGCTCCTCTTCCCACGCCGTGGCCTGCACCTCGGCTGGCAGGCCGGCGATGTCGCGGGCGACACGGACGGGCAGTTCGCCCGAGCTGACGAGGTCCTGGAGTTCGGGGGTGAGCTTGAGGAGCTTGCGCTGCTGGCTGACCCATCCCTTGGTCTTGCCGTAGTAGACGGCGACCTGGTCTGCTCCCCCGATCTGGGTGACCATGATGTCGATACCGAGGGCCCGTTCGATGGGGTCCAGGTTCTCCCGGTCGTTGTTCTCCGACTGCACGGCGTCCAGGAACGCGGCCCTTGAGGAGGCGACGTCTTCCTTGTGGACGACCTCGAGAGCGGGCCGGCCGACGAGGAGGGAAGCGCGGTAGCGGCGTTCTCCGTTGGCGATGACGTAGGAGGCGTCACCGACGTGGTCGGCTTCCTCGGGCCACAGCTTGAGGTAGGCGGTGCGGGAGACGACGACGGCGGGCTGGAGTTGCTCGCGGGCCAGCTTCTGCCCGAACTCGCGGAGTTCCTCCTCGGTGCCGAAGCGGCGCCGCGGGTTAAAGCGGGTCGGCACCAGCTTGTTCAAGGGCAGCGACAGCAGGAGCGGGTCGGACTTGCCGGGGACGTCGTCGACTTTCTCTCCGGCGAGGGACGCCAGGCTGGTTCGGCGGCCGGCCATTACTTGCCTCCCCCGTAGCCGAGTTCGAGGGCGAGGCGGAAGAAGTCCTCGCGGGCTTCCATGGCTACGCGGTTCTTCGGGTACTGGGTGACGACGCGGCCTTCCACGGAGGCCCTGGTGTGCACCTTGTAGCGGCGGATGACGGTGCGGGTGCGGGGCCAGCCCTGGGCGTCGATGTACGCCTGTGTGTCCTCGAGGTCGGCGGTGCCGTCGCGGGGGTCCCAGTTGTTGACGACTACGTGGAACGGCAGACCGGTGGGTTCGATGACTTTGGTGATGGTGCGTGCGGTGGGGTCGAAGGCGAGGCCTTCGGGCGGCATCGGCACGATCACGTCGGTGGCGTACTTGAGTGCTTCGAGGAGGAGTGCCTCGTCCTGGAGGCTGCCGGGAGTGTCGATGAAGACGTGCCTGAGGGCTGTGGAGTTCTTGAGGACTTCCGCGACGATGGCACCGACGTTCAGGGTGGTGGTGGTCTTGCCGACCCCGCCTTTCTGGTTGGCGATGACGTGGACGGCTGCGCCGGTGTCCTTCAGGACTGCAAGGTTCTCGGGGGTTTCGTGTTCCTGGGAGAAGTCGAAGGGCAGGTCGGTGATTCGGTTGGCCCACCAGACGGTTGAGGCCTGGGGGTCGATGGATACGACGTATACGGCAGCTGTCATTGCGTGCTCCGTGTGCTTCCCGTGTGTTCCGGTACTTCGGGCACGGGGCATCATTCCAGACCGCTGTCCTGGACCTGGTGGGGACACCGGCATTTCACCCATGCGGGGCGCCCCGGGGTCCGGTGACGGTTTACCGCGGTAAACCAGGATCCCTTCGAGGCCGGTTTTACGGCCGTAAAACTCTCAGCCGTTGTCCTCGTCCTGGTCGCTGTCGTCGTCCGGGGCGTAGGCGAGTCCGTCCGAGTAGACGGGTTCGCGGAAGAGGCGGTCGCGCTGCCACGCTACGGCCGGCTTGGCCGGGACCACCGGGGCGGTGCGGGCGGGAGCAGGGCGGGCCGGCCGGGCGGGTGCGGTGGTCATGCGGAGACTCCGGGGGTGTCGGCCAGGTGCTGGCGGATGTGCTGATCAAGCATCGCCTGCTCCACAGCCAGCTGGTAGCAGGCGCGGGCCCCCGCCTCGGGCAGGTCTCCGTGGGCGAAGAAGAAGTCGGCGGTGACGGTCCAGCAGGCTCCGTCCATGGGGTGGTAGTCGGCGTGCTTGAGGCACATGCCGTGTACGCGGGCGGGTGCCTGAGGTCGTGCGGGGGCGAGCGGTGTGGCCATGTGGGTGCCCCTTCGTGCGGGGGTGGGAGTGGTGGTGCTGTTGCGGATCACGGTGCCTGAGATTCCGCATCGTGTTGCCCCTGCTCCCAGTCAGGCGACGTCGAAGGCGCGGCGGGGTTCCTGCGTGCCGCCGGCGTGCTGCCGCTTGTAGGCCAGGGCTGCCGTCCGGGAGGCATCGCTGCTCCTAACGGCACGGACGGCGCTGGCTTCGGCGTCGACCTGCGCCCAGTACGCCTCGCGGTCTTCGCGTTCGGGCTGCCGGTGTGCGCGCAGGGCGGCCTCCTGGCGGCGCATGGCCTCCTCCACGTACGGGTCGCCCGCAGTGTCGGGGAGCCGGTGGTCCAGGGCCAGCTCGAGGGCTTCGCGGTATCCGGGGTGGGCCATGTCCCGGGTCTTCACTGGCACCTCGGGGGCGGGCGCGGCCGGCTGCTCGGTGGGCTGTGGTGCGGTGGCGTGGCGGCGGCCGGGCGGGAGAACGCGCAGGGTTCGCACCGCGGGCTTGCCCAGCTTGCCGTTCAGGTGCTGAATCAGCGTGGTCTGGAAAAGGCGGACCTGGGTGGCGTAGGCGGGGGTGGATGGTTCGAGGATGAGGAGTCCACGGTCTGGGTCGTAGGAGATGGGCCGGACAGTCGTGGCGAGTTCGGTGGGCGCGATCTGCGGCCACTGGTCGATCAGGCTGCCGCCGTCTATGCCGGTCTCCCAGCCCTGTTCGGCGGTCAGCTTGCCGAGGATGCTGCCGAAAGCTTGGGGGTCGCCGTGCTGCCCTCGGGTTCGACGGGTGGTGGTGCGCGTGGGCGGGCGGCCGGCTGCGGTGGGGGCGTTCTTGGCGGACGCGCGGGCTGCGGCAAGGGCCTGGCGGGCGAGGTCAGCACCGGAGGCGCTCGGGGTGTCGGTCATGCCTGGCCTCCCGGCGTGAGGTAGTCGTCGTCGCTCTCCCACGGGCCGTCCGTACGCAGGCGCAGACGCCCGAACATGAAGTCATGCATGAGGATCTCGGCGAGTTCTCCAGGCTCCAGCGGCGGCTGGCCGTCAGCGGTCAAGCTGGCGTTGTGCCAGTCGCGGATATGCCGCATGGTGACCTGCTGCCGCTGCCCGTTCGAGTCGATCAGGGCGAAGTGGCCGGTGCCGGCAACCTGCTCCAGGACGGTGCGTGCCTCGAGTGGGCTGGCGACCAGGCGGGGCATGGGCGGGACGGCACGGCTGGCTCGGGCCTTGGACTGGCGGGCGAGCTTCTGGCTGCGGCTGCTGCGGTTCTTGGGCACGGGGGCTCCTCAGAAGGCGGGGGCGAGGGTGTCGCGGCGGGCGTTGATGGCCTCGAGGGCGAGGGTCTGGTCGACGAGGCGGTGGGTGTACAGGCGGCGGGTCTCGCGTTCGCCCATCAGCTCGAGCGCGGACAGGATCAGGCCGGGGTCGCGGCGGGCTTCGTCGCGCATGGCGGCGACCTCTGCCTTGCTCAGGTCTTCCAGCGCGAGATCGTCCTGGTCGTCGGTCGCCACGGTGGGGGCGAGGCGGGCCTGGATGACGGCGAACGCTTCGTCCATGGCGCGTCGGGCAGCCGGGCTGCGGGGTCCGGTGCCGAGGTCGTCGTACCCGGTGTGGCGGGCCTCCTCCGCGGACCGGGACTCCCGCCAGTCCTCCACCAGGATCTGGCGTTTGGCGGGGGTGTTGTACAGCAGGTGGCAGGAAGCCAGCCGGTAGGCGAGCAGTCCGGAGGGGCGGCGGGCGTCGTCTGCGGCAACGGGCAGGAGTTCGGCAGCGGCCTGGACCTCGAACATGGTCCATCCGGCATCAGCGACGTGACGGACGATCCACGCAAGCCGGGGAACGGAGGCGCGGTTGAGCCAGGGCACGGTCTGCTTCAGCTCACGGGCCAGCTGGTAGCGGCGGCCGACCTTGTTCAGGGTTCGCTGCCCGCGCTTGGATTCCTTCTTCGGCTGAGACTCCCCGTTCCCGCTTGCGAGCTTTGCCTCAGAGGGAAGGTGAGTGAGAGCGGTAGAAGAAACAGTTGAGGTACCACCCTGCATTGGGGTGCAACGCTTGTTCCGCTGGGACCGGGTCCGGGAGGGGCGACGGCGGGTCTTCCTGGCGGCCTTCTTGGCGAGCTTCCCGATGAGGGTGCGGCCCTGTTCTGCGATGCCGACGGGGCGGCGCGTTGCACCCTCGCCGGTGGTGCGGATACCGAGGGCGGTGTCGAAGGCGGCGGGGATGGTGCGCTCGAAGACGGAGGCGCGGCCGCCGATGCCGCTGATGCGGGTGCCCTTGCTGCGGTACACGAGCAGGCCGGCCTCGCGGAGCATGCCGAGGTGGTACTTGATGGTCCGGGCGGACGCCTTCAGCTTGCGGGCGAGGTAGTCGACGGAGGGCCGGCACTCCGACAGCGCGGCGATCTCCTGGGCGACGGCGAGGGTGGTGGTGTTCATGGCACGGGGGCCGGTGGCGCGCTGGGGGGTGTAGAGGCCGCTGCCGTAGACCCAGTGGACGGCTTGCATCCAGGAGTGGGGGCAGGTGGCGATACGGCCGGTCGTGGCGTGCAGCCACTGGGCGGCTGCGATCACCTGGAGCTGTCCGCCACGACCCGCCTGACGTGCACTGTAATCGAACGGGGGTTCGAATTCGACTGGAGGGGTGTGCGTGTCGGGGGTCTCCAAACGGGGGGACATTCCTCGCGAATCACCCGCGCGAGGGGAGGGAAGCTGACAAGAAGGTGCCGCGTGCTGCACTATGTACCTGCCGTCCTGCGGACATAAAAAAGCCCGCTCGGTGGTGAGTGGTTCGGTGAGAACCTGAAGGACGCTCGAATCTCGGGCCGGTCGCCAAACCGGATCGAAGCTCGGGCCTTAGCTCTGAGGACCAACTCGGAGCCGTTGCACGAAGGCCGCAGACGGTGCGCCAACACCAGCGGCCAGCGGTAGAGGAAGCGCCCCCGCCAAGGGGCCCAAAACCTCCCGCTAGGAAGTCACTACGTCACCTGATCTCCCTTACTGGGCGAGGTCTGCCCCTGCGCCGATCCGGCGAGGGAAGTCTCGGAGCCGTGGGTCCTCAGCTCGTGCTGAGCGGCGGCGGCCTGCGCCTCGGAGTGGGTCTTGGACGCCCCATAAGCGTCATCGCAATCCGTGCACCACCAGGCCCACGGCCACTTCCTAGCCTCTCTGCGGTGACGTCCGCTGGTCAGGATGGCCTGCAAGGGGCTCAGGCTTGCCTCGACACGCATGCGGTCGCTCATCGCTCGCCCCGCGTCCAGCCGTAGCCTTCAGCGATTGCAATCAACACGGGGCAAGAGTTGTAGTCGTCGACCATGGACTCTTCCTGGTTGTCGAAGCCGCACCCCTTGCACCCCCGATCTGTGTCGCTGCAAGGACCGTGTTGGGAGATCAGCTTCCGGTCGGCAGCGCAGCGACGCAGGACCGAGTCGGGGTCGTTCAGCGCGATGTGCTCAGCGTGCGCACCACCGTATGTGGGCACCACCTCCGCAACCCGGCCCCACTGGTCACACGTCGCCACAAAGGTTCCAGTCGCCGGACGCTCGACAACGCGCCAGACACTGACAGAGGACGGCTCTGCTCCCGCCAAGTACACGGTTGCTTGCTCGATCGATGTCTGCGCACTCTGCTCGCGCACGGTGATAGCGCGGTCCAGCCAGGCGAGGATGTCCTCGCCCTGGGCGGTCACGCGACGGTGGGGATAGTGGTGACAGTGCCCTGCTCGCTCGCCGGTGTGATCTTCACGGCGGTGGCTGGGGTTGCACTGTCTGATAGCCCGGCTGTGCGGGTACGCTCTGCCATGTCGGCGCCTCTACTTCGCAATGGTCGTGGTGTCCGGCAGGCCTCGCGTTCAGGTGTTCCACCACCTGGACTGCCACCAGCGGTGGCAGCGGGGCCTTCAGACTTTTCTGGGCCGCGTCCACCGGCCAGTCCTTTAGCTGACTGCACGTCTGACGCGAGGCTCAGCCTAGCCGTTCGAGTCGCCATCTGTCTGCATTCCTTCCTGCGCGTCTTAGATCAGACTTGTCGTCAGATATCCAGGTCATCGCACGGACGTGCGGACCTGGGACTCTGTCCTACACATTTGAGAAACAAATAACCTGATCATGCTCGCCCCCTCGTCCGGGGGTCAGGAGACCGCTGCGAGGGGGTGGAGGTGCTGGTCGGGGCGCATGTCGCGGTTGGGCAGGCTGATGACGGTGGGAGCCTCCCCTGGCTCCGGGCCGGTCTGTGGGGAGGCGTCCGGTGTGGTGTCGACGCGTCGGGCGGCGCGGCCTTTGCGGGCGGCCGCCTTGCAGTCGAGGCATCGGCAGCCGGCGTGGTTGTAGCGGTACTCGTCGTGCGGCAGGTTCTCCCAACGGGCTTCCCGGCCTGCCTTCTTGGCGGTCTCTCGGGCTGTCCGGAAGTCGGGGTCTTGCTGGGCGTGGTGGTTGACGGTGCGGCGGTCGACGTTGATGGCGGCGGCGGCTTCGTTGAGGGTGAGGCCGGCGGTGACGTGCTTGAGGTAGGCCTGCTTCTGGTCGTCGGTGAAGAGGAGGGGGCGTCCGCGGCCGCGGCTTGATGCCGGGCGGGTGCGGGTCACCAGTGTCCGCCGCGGGTCTCGTCACCGCCGGTGGGAGTGCGTTCGTGATCCGGCTCCGGTTCTGCGGCGATCGAGGCCAGGGTGCGGGAGACGGTGCGAGCCATCGCGTGATGTCCGGCGTCGGCGAGTTCGCCTTGGAGGCGGGCGAGGGTGTCGCGGTGGAAGCGTGGTGCGGTGGCGTACCGGCCGGCCCGGTATCCGACGGTGAGGGCGGCCTGCCAGATCTGCCGAACCTGGTCGGCGGGGACGTCCGGGTAGAGGTACTGGGGCAGCTTGCCGGGGCGGCCGGCGGTGTCGAGCATGGCGGCGGCGATGAGGCCGGCGAGGCGTTCGGCGCCGGTGACGGCGGTGGCGGCCAGGGCCTGGTCGACGTCGACGACGGTGGCCGGGACGGCAGGGTCCGCGGGGTCGGTGGCCGGGGT
>NZ_JARGEF010000318.1:0-7658 GCF_033794725.1 Streptomyces sp. ID05-39B
GGAATGGGTTCCGGGAGCGGGTGAGGGAACGGGTGGGGGCGGGCGTCCTCGGGGATGCGGTCCATCACCGGCGGCGGGCCGAACACGCCCGTCGGAGCCGCTGCCGCGCCCGGGATCCCGTCCTGAGGCTCTACCGGTTCCGACAGGTCCACCGATTCCGACGGCTGCATGGATTCCGACGGCTCCATCGATCCCGACGGCTCCATCGATTCCCCCGACTCCACCGGTTCCGCCGGTTCCGCCGGTGCCGTCTGCTCGCGGCGCAGGAAGTGCGTGGGCTTGTCCTGCCGGGTCGATGCGGACGGAACGGCCGCCTCGGCATGGTCCGCGGGCGACGCGAGCGGTTCCTCGACGGGCGGTGCAGGCCGTACTTCGACGGGCGGTGCAGGCCGTGCTTCCGCGGGCGACGCGAACCGTGCCTCGGCGGGCGACGTCAGCCCTGCGTCCGCGGGCGACGTCAGCCGTGCCTCGGTGGTGGCCGGGGCCGACGGCCTGTCGCCCGGCTCCCTCGGCGGGGCGACCCGCAGGGGTTCCCCCGCGAAGTGGCTGGAACCGTCCGGTTCGATGCGCAGCGGGACGACGTAGCCGATGCGCTCGTCGTGGACCGTGGCGAGCACAGGATGCCCGGTGGCCAGGGCGATGCGGTGCAGATGACCGAGGACGGCCTGCTGGAGTTCCTGCCCGTCGGCGGCGACGACGGGGACACCGCCGATACTCGCCGGTCCGCCCCCAAAGACGTGCACGTCGAGCGGGGCCGCCGCGACGGCCGGACGCCTGTCGTACTGCTGTGCCCGCTTCTTCTCGCGGCTGAGTCGAGACATCGGTTCCTCACCCTGACACGTCGCCGTGCACGTACGTTGCGCTCATCACCCGTGCACCCACGCGTACACGTACTGTTGAGTCTCTCCGGCCGTGCCCGGTCCGCACGTCACCGCGACGTCACAGCCTCGTTCCAAGGCCCGCGGTCACGGGGACCCGGTGACGGCCGACGGTGCGGGCGGCGTGGGCGGCGTGGCGACGACGAGGAGTGCGGGGCATGCGGACGACGGACGGGCGGCTCCCGGGACCCGAGATCTGGATCCGCGGCCCGGTGCCGGCGCCCGAACCCCCACCGGGTCCGTACGCCGCACCCCCCGGGCCACGTCGCTTCTCCTGGATCGGCACGCACGGCGGGGCCGGCGCCTCCACCCTCGCCACGGTCTACGGCGGCCACGACAGCGGACGGGACTGGCCCGGCCCGGACGACCCGCCGTCCATGCTGCTCGTGGCCCGCACCCACGCGTCCGGACTGGAATCGGTGCTGCGGACCCTGGAGGTCTTCCGGCGCGGGCAGGCCCCGGCGGGCCTCGACCTGGACGCGGTCGTGCTCGTCGCGGACGCCCCGGGCCGGCTGCCGCGCCAACTCGCGCAACGGGTACGCCTGATCGACTCGGTCATCGACGTGTACCGGGTGCCGTGGGTCGAGCACTGGCGCCTCGGTGACCTGTCGGGCACCCCGCCCCGCGAGACGGAACCGCTGATCCGCCTCACCAGCACGGCCGCCCGGCGGGTGCGCTGAGCGCGACTCCGCCCACGCCCCCTTCCTCGGCCGTCGGGCTCGCCGCCGCCGTGCGGGAGGGGCGGCTGCGGGCCGTCGACGTGGTGGCCGGGGCTCTGGAACGGATCCGGCGGGAGGACCGCGCGCTGGGGGCGTTCGCCGAGGTGTGGGAGGACGCGGCGGCGGAGCGGGCGGCCGAGGTGGACGCGCGGCTTGCGGCTGGTGAGCGGCTGCCGCTGGCCGGGGTGCCGATCGGGGTCAAGGGCCGGCACGGTCTGCGTACGGCGGGACCGCTGGTGGCCGCCGGCTGCGTGCCGGTGGGGGCGACGGCCGTGCCCGGACCCGGAACTGCCTGGCAGACCTGGGGAGTCGGCGCGCACGGCCGTACCGTCAATCCCTGGCGCGCCGACCGTACGCCCGGCGGTTCCTCTGCCGGTTCGGCGGCGGCCGTGGCGGCCGGTCTGGTGCCGCTGGCGACCGGCAGCGACGGCGCGGGCTCGGTGCGCATCCCGGCCGCCTGGTGCGGCATCGTCGGCCTGAAGGTCACGAACGGCCGCTTCCCGTCCCCCGACCGTACGGGGCTGGCGGCGCCGGGCGTGCTCGTCCGGTACGCGGCGGACGCGGAGGCGTACTGGCGGGTCCTCTCCGGGGAGGGCCAGGGACTCCGGCCGCGCCCGTTCACCGCCGTCTTCTCCCCCGACCTCGGATTCGCCGACCCCGATCCGGAGCCCCTGGCCCTCGCGCGGGCCGCCTTCGCCCGCCTCGTGGAGGCCGATGTCGTACGGCTTCCACTGTCGGAGACACCCGTGCGGCTGGCGGACCCCGCGCCCGCCTGGCTGGCGCTCCGGGGGGCGGGATCGGGTGCCACCTCGGAGGTACGGGGAGACGGGCGGGAGGTACGGGGGGTACGGGACGTGCGAGGGATCAACGACCGCCGGCTGGCCGCGCTCTTCGACCGGGTGGACCTGTTGCTGACCCCTACGACCCCTAACGCCGCGCATGGCCACGACGGCCCCGGTGACCGCTACTCGACGGCGCTGACGTGGGCGTTCAACCTGAGTGGGCATCCGGCGATCAGCATTGCGGCGGGGGTCGGCGCGGACGGCTGCCCGGTCGGGCTCCAGGTGGTGGCGGCGCACGGACGGGAGGCGGTACTGCTCGCCGTGGCGGCGGCCGCGGAGGCGCGGGCGGGGAACAGGAGCACTGGCACCGGCACTGGCACCGGCACCGGCACCGGCACTGGCACTGGCACTGGCATCCCTGGGAAGCCCTGACTCCCGGCCTGATCCTCTGATGGCGGGCCCGGACCTCTGACTTCGGGGCCTGAAGCACTGACTCGCGGGGCGTCGGCCCTCCGCACCTCCCCTCGATTCCCTGGCGGCCACTACTTGCGTATGCATATGATGCACATGCGCTTTACAGTCGCACGCCGACCATTTGGGGGATCCATGAGCACCCGACGTTTCCTGTTCGTGCTGGGCAGCAGCCGTCCCGAGGGCAACACGGAACTGTTGGCCCGCGCCGCCGCCGAGCAACTGCCCGCCGATGTCGAGCAGGAGTGGATCAGCCTCGCCGAGCATCCGCTGCCCGACTTCGAGGACCTGCGCCACGACAGCGACCACGCCCGTCCCACCGAGGGCGACGTGGCCCTGCTGCTCGACGCCACGCTCGCGGCTACGGACATCGTGATCGCGTCTCCGCTGTACTGGTACACGCTGTCCGGGCAGGCCAAGCGCTACCTGGACTACTGGTCGGGCTGGCTGCGCACCCCCGGCGTCGACCTCAAGGCGACCCTGGCCGGGAACACCCTGTGGGGCGTCACCGCGCTCGCCGAGGAGCGGCCGGAGGTGGCCGAACCGCTGGTCGGCGCGCTGCAGAACTCGGCCACGTACATGAAGATGCGGTTCGGCGGGGTGCTGCTCGGCAACGGCAGCAAGCCGGGTGACGTCCTCAACGACGCGCAGGCCCTGGCCGACGCGAAGACCTTCTTCGCACGGCGCGCACCCCTCGCCCGCTACACCTTCGAGACCGACTGACGGCGGGCACACCACCGACCGCGGCCTCGGCGGGGCGGGAGGGCCGGCCGTTACGCCCGGTTACGCCGTGACGTCCTTCGTCGTGAACCGCGCCCAGGCCGCCGATCCGAAGACCGCCACGTACACCGCCTGAAGGCCGAGGTTCTTCTGGAGCTCCACCCAGTAGACGGGTTCGCGCATCAGGTCGGCGAAGGACAGCCAGTAGTGGGAGAAGAGATACGGCTGGATCGCGTGCAACTGCGGGATCTGGTCGAGGATCTGCACGGTGGTGAGCAGACCCACGGTCGTCGCCATGGCCGCTATGCCACTGTTGGTGAGCGTGGAGACGAACAGGCCGAGCGCGGCCAGCCCGAGCAGCGAGGCGGTGACGGCCAGGGCGATCAACAGGGCTCGCCCCAGGCCGTCGGCGAAGGAGATACGGGTACCGGAGATGGTCGTGAGGTCACCCAGCGGGAACAGCAGCGCACCCACCGCCAGCGCGGACACCGCGACCACCAGGGTGGCCAGCAGGCAGAAGGTCACCGTGGTCGCGTACTTGGCGAGCAGCAGGCGGGTACGGCCGGCGGGGGCGACGAGGAGGTAGCGCAGGGTTCCGGAGTTCGCCTCGCCGGCGACCGCGTCCCCCGCGACGACGCCGACGGCCATCGGCAGGAAGAACGGAAGTGTGGCGGCCAGTGCGGTGAACACCAGGAACAGGCCGTTGTTGGTGATCTGCGCCATGAAGGCCGGTCCCTCACCGCCACCGCCCCGCTGACCGGCCCTCGAACCGTCACCGGTCTCGATCTTCACGGCGATCCCCACCAGCACCGGCACGGCGGCCAGCACGCCCAGCAGGGCGAGGGTCCGCCAGCGGCGCAGGGTGATGGTCAGCTCGCTGCGGAAGAGCCCGATGGACCGGAACGAGCGGACAGCGCGCGGGACTTCACCGGAAGCGGCAGCTGCGGCCGCTCCCTGCTCGGCCTCCCCTTCCGGCTCGGCTTCCCCTTGTACGACGTTCCCCTGCGCGGCCTTCCCGGGTGGGACGTATTCCGGCTCGGCCTTCGCTTCAGCCCGCGACATCGAAACCCTCTCCCGTCAGTGCGACGAACGCGTCCTCCAAGGAGGCCCGTTCCACGCCGAAGCCGCGCACGCGGACGCCGGCCGCCACCAACGCCGCGTTCAGCTCCGCCAGTTCACGGTCGGCGGGCTCGCCCGTCACCCGGTCCTCGGTGACGACTACGTCCGTCACGCCCTGTTCCTTGAGCACCCGGGCCGCGTCCGCCGTGTCCGGGGTCGTCACGGCCAGCCGCCCGCGCGCACGGGCCGCAAGGTCGGCCACCGAGCCCTGGGTGAGGAGCCGCCCGCGTGCCATGACGGCCGCGTGCGTGCAGACCTGCTCGATCTCGTCGAGGAGGTGGGAGGAGAGGAACACGGTGGTGCCCTCCGCCGCCAACTCCCTTACGAGGACCCGGATCTCGCGCATGCCCTGCGGATCGAGACCGTTGGTCGGCTCGTCCAGGACCAGCAGCCGACGGGGCTGGAGGAGAGCGGCGGCCAGGCCCAGCCGCTGCTTCATCCCGAGCGAATAGGCCCTCGCCTTCTTCGCGGCGGCCGCCGTCAGGCCCACCCGCTCCAGCGCCTGCGCCACACGGGTACGCCGGGTGCGGGGGTCGGCGGTCGGGTCGGCCGCGTCGTAGCGCAGGAGGTTGTCACGGCCGGAGAGGAAGCCGTAGAGGGCGGGGCCCTCGATGAGCGCGCCGACGTGCGGCAGCACGGCGCGGGAGGCGCGGGGCATGGGGTGCCCGAGCACCCGCGCCGTGCCGGAGGTGGGCTCGATGAGACCCATCAGCATGCGGATGGTGGTGGTCTTGCCCGAGCCGTTCGGACCGAGGAAGCCGAAGACGCTGCCGGCCGGGACGGCCAGGTCCAGGCCGTCGACGGCGAGCTGTCCGCCGCGGTATCGCTTGGTCAGGGCGCGGGTGTGGATGACGGTGTCGCCGCCGGCCGGACCCGGCGCCCCGAACGCCGACTCCGCCGACTCGTCGTCATCGTCGTCCATCGACTGTCTGTCCCCGTCCCAGTCCCTGTCGGGGTCCCTGTCCGGTCCCTGCCCGAGTCCCTGTCCGGGTCCCTGTCCGGGTCCCTGCCCGAGTCCCCTGATCGCCGGTTCCACGTCAGGGTACTCAGTGCTCCGCAGGTGCTCCCTTGTGCCTACTTCCCGGTGTTCGCCGCCTTCACGAGGGCGTCCTTGGTGACGGCGCCGACGTAGACCTTGCCGTCGTCCGTGACCAGGGCGTTGACCAGGCGGGTGGAGAAGACGGTGCCCGAGCCGAACTTGCCGTCGACCTTGTCGCCGAAGGAGCCCAGGAACCCGCCGAGACCGCCCGCGTCGGGGAGGTCACCGGAGGAGGGGACGCCCTCGCCGCCCGAGTCGAAGGTGGCGACGGTGGTCCAGCCCTCGCCGAGGACGTCGAGCCCGGCGAAGTCGTTCGCGAAGTCCCCTTCCAGCTCGCCCTTGTCGTGACCCTTGAAGCCGTCCTTGGGGGGCGCGGGTACACCGGTCGGGGCGTCCGCGCTGTCCTCCTCGGTCACCTTCGCCCCCTTGGGCGGGGTGAAGTCGAAGGTGGAGGCGGCCGGCTTGGCGAAGCTGATCTGAGTGAAGCCGGCGTCGACGACCGCGGCGCCGCCGCTCGTCGGCGTCAGCGTGAACTTGAGCGGCAGCCCGGTCTTCGCGTCCACGGCCACACTGATCGCGCCGACCGTCGAACCGGACTGCTTGGGCTTGACCAGCAGCTTGTAGGCGTCGCGGCCGGCCACCTGGACGGTGCCGTCCACGGTCACGGACGTGGTGTCGTCGACGGCCTTGAGGGCTTCGTCGGTGAGGTCCTTGGGCGTGGTGGGAACGGGCTCGGCGGCCTTCTCCCCCTCCGGGGCGGTGGAGTGATAGACCTCGTTGGAGGCGCTGTCGTACCCCCACACGTCCTTGCCGTCGTGGATGAGGCTGTACTCGGCGGCGTTCTCCAGGAGAGACAGCTTCTGCTTGTCCGGGCCGTCGGTGGCGACGCGCAGGGTGTGCGTGCCGGAGGCGAGTTCCGTGAGCTTGGCGGAGGGGTCGGCGGAGGATCCGCCGTCGCCTTCGCCGCCGCCGGTGACCCCGGAGAGCAGCCCGCTCTCCAGCCCGCCCAGGTCGGGCAGGCCGAGGTCGGTGGTGATCTTCACCGTGCCGGACAGCTGCTGTACGTCCGACGCGGCGATCTTCTCGATGAGCTGCTGTGCGGTGATCTTCGGCAGGTCGGGGTCGCCCGAGTCGGCGAGCGCCGGGACCAGCCCGATCGTCGCCGCCGCGACACCGATCACGGTGACCGGAACGATGTACCGCACGGCCTTGCGCCGTCCGACACGCAGATCGTCGGCCTTCCCGGCGGGCGTGCTGTCGTCGGATGCGTACGGTGCCATGTGTGCCTTACCTCCGTCGTCGGCGGCGGCCGGTCGTCGCGTGGGTCAACGTCCCCCACTCAAGCCGCCATTCTCACCCGAATCGGTGAGGAGTGGTGATTTCCGTAGTCCCTATCTGACCAAATCAGCCACCCGGTTACGTCAACCCGAGGACTCAACTCCACGTACACCTGGGGTATGACGTGGGGGTGGAGGGCATCAGGGTGCGGTGAGGGAGGCAGTCGGGGACACGGCTGGCAGAGACCGCGGGCCGAAGACTGGGAAGGTGCGCGGGACCGAGCCGAAGGGGCGCCGGGCGGTGGGCCGACGGGTGCGGGACGGTGGGCCCGGCTGGGGCCCGGCTGAAGCGTGGTGGTAGGCCCGGCTGGGGGCGTAACGGTAGGCCCGGCTGGGGGATGCTGAGCTGTGCCGACAGGGGTGCAGGCGGTGTGCTGACAGGGGTGCAGGGGACTGAGTCCCCGCCCGGGCAGGCGGCGGAGTCCCGAGGGGGTTCGACCCGCACATCTCAGCCGGCCGAGTCGGGCGGTGGGTGGGCCAGAGGCCCGCAGGGCCGCAGGGGACGAAGTCCCCGCACGGGGTCCCGGGCGGGGACTCAGTCCCCCTGTCTCTTAAACACACCCCGGGCCCCAGGAGAGGGGAAAAAACGTGGT
>NZ_JARGEF010000319.1:0-7593 GCF_033794725.1 Streptomyces sp. ID05-39B
CCTCCCCTTCCCCGGCTGATTGCCCTCCCCTCCGCCGATGCCGCCACTTTGCCGAGCCCGCCCTTTACCCTCGTACGCATGACCAGCGACGACCCCGCATCGGCACCCGGCTCCCGTTCCATCGCGAACCTTTCCGCGCTCTCCCCCGCACAGACCGAGGCCGTCATCGACCTGCTCGCGGAGGCCGCCCACAGCGACGGCCGGCAAGCGGTGTCCGAACAGGGCCGGCTGCAACTGCGGGGTGGCCCCCGCGAGGGCGTCTCCCATCTGCTGCTCTTCCTGGACGGCGAACTCATCGCCTACGCCCAGCTGGAGGACACCGACCCCGTCGAGGCCCCGGCCGCCGAGTTGGTCGTCCACCCCGCGCACCGCGGCCACGGGCACGGCCGGGCGCTCGGCTCGGCCCTGCTCGCCGCCTCCGGCAAACGGCTGCGGGTGTGGGCCCACGGCGGTCACTCGGCCGCCCGGCATCTCGCCCAGGTGCTCGGTCTTTCGCTGTTCCGCGAACTGCGCCAGATGCGCCGGCCCTTGACCGACCTCGACCTGCCCGAGCCCGTGTTCCCCGAGGGGGTGACCGTCCGCACCTTCGTCCCCGGGCAGGACGACGGGGCCTGGCTGGCCGTCAATGCCGCCGCCTTCGCCCACCACCCCGAACAGGGCTCCCTCAGCCAGCGCGATCTCGACGACCGCAAGGCCCAGCCCTGGTTCGACCCGGCCGGCTTCTTCCTCGCCTTCCGCGAGGACCGGCTCATCGGCTTCCACTGGACGAAGGTCCACGCCGAGGAGGGGATCGGCGAGGTGTACGTCCTCGGTGTCGCCCCCGGTGCCCAGGGCGGCGGCCTCGGCAAGTCCCTCACCACCATCGGCCTGCGGCATCTCGCGGCCCAGGGGCTGCCCACGGCCATGCTCTACGTCGACGCCGACAACAAGGCCGCGGTCTCGGTGTACGAGCGGCTGGGGTTCGTCACCCACGAGACGGACCTGATGTACCGCACGGAAACCTGAGGGCCCGGCCTCATCCCCGCACTCCCCCGGACGGGCTGAGGCGCACCGGCCGGCGTCTCAGCGGCTCAGGAACGCACAGCGCCGTGGACGTCAGCGTCACCGCCAGGAGCACCGCCCATCTCACGTGGGTCTCCTCCCACCAGTGGTCCGCCGGCAGGGTCAGCAGTCCCCAGCGTGCCGGGACGAGGACGGCCGGCGCGGCCGCCGCGCACAGCCATATCGCCGCTCCCTTTCCCACCTCGGCGCCGTCCGTGAACCGCACGGTGGCGGTTGCCAGGGCGATGGCGAAGGTGGCTGTGGCAAGGGCCTCCAGCGTGACCGGGCCCAAGGGCGGGCGGGTCGCTCCTGGCAGCAGGAGCAGTACCGCCGTCCACCACAGTGCGAGCAACGGGGTTGCCATCGCGAGGCGCAGGCCTGCTCGGTAGGGCCGGCCGAGCGGGCTTGCGGCGGTGGTGTGCCGGGCCGGGTCGTCGAGCAGGAAGGCCAGGCCCACCCCGCCGCTCAGCGCGGTGACCCGCAGCACCGTCAGTCCCACCTCCGCCCCCGGTGTCTGGTCCGGCAGCCGCGTACTCGCGGCGAGCAGCAGGCCCAGGCCACCGGCCGCCGTCAGCGCCACCCAGGGCAGGGACCGCCACACCGGCGGGGCGAGGGACCGCACAAGCGCTCGGGAGCGGCGGGTGGTGACGGGTGGGCCGTGGCGGTCGGCGGGGGTGGGGCCGTGGCCGGCAGTAGCGGGCGGGCCGTGGCGGTCAGAGGAGGTCGGGCCGCGGCCGACGTTGCGGGACAGACCGTGCCCGTCGGAGTGGGGGGACAAGCCGTGACCGTCTGAGGGGACGGCCCGGTACGGGCGGCGCCCGGCAGTAGCGGGCGGGCCGTGGCGGTCGGCGGGGGTGGGCCGTCCGCCGGATGCGGGGTCTTCCGGCTCCGTCGCGTCTCCTACTCGTCGCACGACTCCACCCCCTGCGGCACCGCCACGCCCAGCAGCTTCGCCGCCTCGGCCGTCGAGGTCTGCGCCGATGTCAGTGCCGACCAGTGCTTCTTGACCAGGGCGGTGGTCTCCGCCCTCGGCTGGGCGAGCAGTTCACGGATGACGGTCGTCTGGTGGTCCGTCAGACTCAATCCGTTGGTGGGGGCCAGGACCTGGCCTGAGCCGGTGGTGCTGTCGTCCAGCCGCACGTTCTGGAATGTGGCCATCGGGGTGGGGTCACTGCCCAGCACCAGCCACATGATGGTCACCGCGCGGGCGTCGCACATCTCCCGCGTCGTCGCGTCCTCGGTGCCCGCGACCAGGACGGTGGCCGCTCCCACGGCGAACTCGGGGACGCGGTTGCCGCCCCAGCGGGTGCCTACGGTCACCTCGCCCGGTGTGGTGGAGGGATCCAGCGCGGCATCCACCTCGATGCCGCCGTCGGCGTCGATGCGCTGACGAACCACCAGCCGTGCCTCGGCCGCGCTGCCGCCGGCCGCGGACCGGAGCCGGTCGACGACCGCCGCCCAGTCGTCCCGTACGCCCTTCCACTCGGGGAAGGCGCAGTACGTCGATTGCTCGTACTCCGTGCAGGACTGGAACTTCTGCGGGGTCGTGGACGCGGCCTTCCGTGCCGCCTCCAGGGCGGCGGTGTCCTGCGGGAGCTGGCCGATCGCGCCGGTCGCCGTGACCGCGAGTGCGAGGGCGGTGGCCGCCTTGACCGCGCGGGTGCGTCCGCCGCACAGCAACAGGGCCGCGCAGGTCAGCAGGGCGCACAGCCCCAGCAGATAGAAGGCGTGCCAGGCGGCGGGGCGGCCGAGGAGGTTGCTGGGGACCGGGTCGCCGCCGGAGATCCCGGAGAAGACCATCGGGGAGAGCCAGCCCACCCAGGGGTCGCCCGACTCGGTGGCGTCCGCGACGAGGACCATGAGCAGATATGTGCCGATCACGAAGAGTATGGGCGCGAAGGGCATGGGCACGAGCCGGGCCAGCAGGACGCCGGTGATACCGGCCATCAGGACGACCAGCGGGCCCACGGCCAGTTCACCGGCCGAGCCGTGACCGATCGCGCCGGGCTTCGAGGCTTCCCGGGTGAACTCGGCCGCGACCACGACCGCGGTGAGCACCGCGAACGGCACCGCGGAGAGCACGTGCGCGAGGGCGCGGCGCCAGGGTTCCATCGCCATGACGTCGAACTGCTGGACCGTGCCGTGTCTGCGTGAGCGCAGAGCGGCGGCGTTGGTACAGACGAGCAGGGCGATGGCGAGGAGCAGCGGGGCCGTCTGGGTACTGCGGTCGACCGTGTTGAGGACGGGGTAGTCGCTCATGCCGTCCTGGAACATCAGCCGTGCGGTGGTGAAGCCGAGGTAGAGGACGATGAAGACCAGTACCGGGATCTGGAGGAAGAGTTCGCGGGCTTCGAAGCGGGCCAGGGCGAGCACGGCGCCGGGGCGGCGGCCGGGTCCCTGGGGTTCTGGGAGCGCGGGGGCGTTTTCCCTGACCGTCGTGATCGTGCTGCTCATGCGGTCACCGTCCGGCTCTCCCTGTCGAGGGTGAGCAGATAGCCGTCCTCCAGGGTGGGTTCGAGCAGGTCGGCGCCCTTCGGCGGATCTCCGACATTGCGGAAGGTGCCGGTGCCGGTGCGCCAGCCGGCCAGGGCGGCCGGGTCCCGCTCCGCGCTGCTCCAGACCCGGCCTGCGGCACGGGCGGTCAGGTCGGCGGGGGTGCCCTCGAAGCGGACGCGGCCCTGGGCGAGGACCACGACCTGGTGGCAGAGCATCGCCACGTCCTCGGTCTGGTGGGTGGACAGCAGGACCGTGCGCCCCTCGCCCGCCTCGGCGATCAGCCCTCTGAAGCGCATGCGCTGCTCCGGGTCGAGACCGACGGTCGGCTCGTCCAGGACGAGGAAGCCGGGGTCGCCGACGAGCGCGGCGGCCAGCGCGACGCGCTGCCGCATGCCGCCGGACAGACGCTTGATCCGCTTGCCCCGCACGTCCGCGAGGTCGACGGCGTCCAGCACGCGCCGCACCTCGCGGTGCCGGGCGGCGCGGTCGGTCAGTTCCTTCAGGATCGCCACGTAGTCGACGAACGCGAAGGCCGTGAAGTCCGGGTGGAAGCCGGGCGTCTGGGGCAGATAGCCGAGCGCGCGGCGCAGGGCCAGGCGGCCGGCCGAGGTGCCGGGATCGTGCCCGAGGGCGGTGAACTCGCCCCGGTCCGGCGGCACGGCCGTGGCCAGCACCCGCAGCAGGGTGGTCTTCCCGGCGCCGTTGGGGCCGAGCAGGCCGGTCACGCCTCGCGTCAGGCGCAGCGAGACGCCGTCCAGGGCGTGGGTGCCGCCGTAGCGCAGGGACAGGCCGGTGGCCGTCACGGTGGTGGGCGGGGTGGTCATGCGGGGCTCCTGGGATTCCGGTCGGTGGGCGGAGGCGGTCGGGGGCGTCATACGGCGCCGCCGTCCGCGAAGCCGCCCACGGGACGCGCGTCGAAGCGGTCCCGGGTCTGGTAGAGCAGCACGGTGGCGAGAGCCGCTATGGCTGCCGAGGCCGACTGCCCGGCCGCCGTGAAGGGCACGAGTGTGGTGCCGGAGTGGGCCTGCGACTGCACCACCGCCAGCAGAGTCACCCAGGCGCCGCCCACCAGGCCGGGCGCGAGGACCGGACCCAGCCGGGGGGTCAGTGCCAGGCCGGTCGCGGTCAGGGCGAGCGCGGGCAGCAGCCAGGTCAGGGCCAGCAGCCCGTACTCCGGCAGGGCGAGGGTGGCCAGGCCGTTGAACGCGAGGCCCGCGGTCAGCACCGCCACCGTCCGGATCATCAGCAGCCGGAAGCCGTGCATCGGGGCGACGACAGCCATCTCGTACGACGGGTCCAGCGCGGGCCCGTACGACAGAGCGACCCCGCCGAGCGGGAGGAGCGGGGCGAGGGCGAGGAACAGTGCGGGCCGGTCCACCAGGTGCACCGCCAGTACCGTCATCACCAGCAGGGACAGCACCGCCAGCAGCCACGACCGTCGCAGCACCGGGGTGGCCGTCAGCAGCCGGGCGGTGTGATCGGCCACGCCGAGCCGCATCAGCAGCCGCTCGGCCAGGCTCGGCCGGGGCGCGTCCAGTTCGGCGTCCAGCCGCTCCCAGGCTTCGTCCAGCGCGACCGGGTCGGCCGCCCCCGCGAGCCGCGACCGGCATTCGGCGCACCCCGTGAGGTGCGTGTCGGCGGACCACAGGAGGGGCGCAGCCAACTCGCCCCGCACATAGGCCCGCAGGTCCTCATCTGCCACGTGCCATGTCATGCCAGGGCCTCCTTCGCTCTGCCGGCCTCCACGCATCCGCGCGGGCGCCCTTCCGCCACGTACCGCCTCATGCCAGCGCCTCCCGCAGTTGCTTGCGGGCCCGCTGCGCCCGCGTCTTGACCGTGCCCGGGGGGATGCCGAGCAGGACGGCGGCCTCCCGGGTGGTGAGTCCGTCGATGACGGTGGCCTGGAGGACCGCCCGCAACTCCGGTGAGAGGCGCGTGAGGGCACCGGCGAGGTCCCCGTGCTCCACTCCCGCGAGCACGCGCTCCTCCGCCGAGGCCTCGTCGCGATGACGCAGCCGGGCCAGCGTCTGGCGCAGCCGCCCCCGCGCCCCGTCACCGCGCACGGCGTCGACGAGGCGGCGGGAACCGATGCGCCACAGCCAGCCGGCCGCGTCCTCGGAGTGGCCCTCCGCCCTGAAGCGGGCGGTACCGCGCCACACCGCGAGGAACGTCTCCTGGACGACGTCGTCGACTATCGCGGCGTCGGCGCAGCGACTGCGCATGCGCGCGGTAAGCCACGGCGCGTAGCGCCGGTACAGCTCCTCGAAGGCGTGACGGTCCCCGTCTGCCGCGATGGCCCGCAGCAACTCCCCGTCGCTTCTCGTTTCGCTCACATCCCCTCATCGGACGAGCCCCATCGATCGGTTCACGATCCGGCACCCGAGTTTTTCTTCCACCTCGACCCTCACCACGCCGCGCCCCACCACGCCCACCGCACCCACCGCACCCACCGCGCCCACCGCGCCCAGCCGCATCCCACAACCTGCACCCACACCCACACCAGCTCGCCCACTTGACTTGCCACGCCCACTTGCACCACCCTTTCACTACTCAATTAGTGAAAGGGTGGTTGCCGAGTGGTGGAATACCGCATCGACCGGCACAGCGGCGTGGCCACCTACGTCCAGATCGTCCAGCAGACCAAACAGGCCCTGCGCCTGGGCATGCTGCGCCCCGGCGACAAGCTGCCGACGGCCCGCGAGGTGGTCGAGGCCACCGCCATCAATCCCAACACCGTGCTCAAGGCCTACCGCGAGCTGGAACGGGACGGACTGGTGGAGGCCCGGCGCGGGGTAGGCACCTTCGTCCGGCGCGGACTGAGCACCGCCCCCGCCGACTCGCCCCTGCGCACCGAGCTGGACGAGTGGGCGGGCCGGGCCCACGAGGCAGGCCTGGACCGGGACGACGTGACCGCGCTCTTCACCGCCGTACTGGACGAGCACTTCACGGACGACCGCGGAGACCCGGGCACCGACCGCACCGACACCACCGACCGCACCGACCGCACCGACCGCACCGACGCCACCGACGGCACCGTCGGCACCGATCGCAGCAGAACCACAGGCCGCGCCAAAGCCGCAGGCCGCAACGGGGACGGCCGGCCCCACCCCACCACCCACGACCAGCACTCCCAGGGGGACCCTTCATGACCGACACCGCCATGGCGGCAACCGCGCTCGGCAAGCGCTTCGGCCGGCGCGGCAGCTGGGCGCTGCGCGACTGCACGTTCCGGCTGCCCACCGGCCGCGTCTGCGCCGTCGTCGGCCCCAACGGCGCGGGCAAGTCCACGCTCCTCGCCCTGGCCGCCGGCCTGCTGGCCCCCTCCGAGGGCTCGGTCACCGTCCTCGGCACGGACCCGGCGTCCGCACGCGCGCGTGTCGGTTACGTCGCCCAGGACAAGCCGCTGTACCCGCAGCTCACGGTCGCCGAGACGCTGCAGGTGGGCGCCGACCTCAACCCGGCACGCTGGGACGCCGTCATCGCGGAGCGGATCGTCTCCGCGGGCGAGCTGAACCCCAAGGCCCGCATCCGCACGCTCTCCGGCGGTCAGCGCACGCGTGTCGCGCTCGCCCTGGCCCTCGGCAAGCGGCCGGAGCTGCTCCTCCTGGACGAGCCGATGGCCGACCTCGACCCACTGGCCCGGCACGAGCTGATGGGCACCCTGATGGCGCAGGCCGCGCAGCACGGCACCACGATCGTGATGTCCTCGCACGTGGTCGCCGAGCTGGAGGACTCCTGCGACCACCTGCTGCTGATCGGGGGCGGCGGGGTCCGCCTGGCCGGTGAGATCGACGAACTGCTGGCCGCTCACGCGCGTGTGAGCGCACCCGCGGAGACCACGGGGACGGGTGAACTGGACGCGCACACGATCGTCGAGTCCCGCGTGACCGGCCGCCAGCTCACCGCCCTCCTGCGCCCCTCGGGCCCGCTCGCCGAGAACTGGCGCCCTACGGCGCCGTCCCTTGAGGACCTCGTCCTCGCCTACCTCCGCAGCCCCCAGGCGGCCCCCCTCACCCCCGCCCACCCGGCGGAGGCCGCCGCATGAAGCACACCGAC
>NZ_JARGEF010000031.1:0-50223 GCF_033794725.1 Streptomyces sp. ID05-39B
GTGTCGCGGTGGTGCCGGGCGGCTGCGTGCGGGGCGTCGGGGTGTGCGGTGGCGGGGCGTGCGGCGGCAGGGTGTGCGGGGGCGCGGTCCGCAGTGCCCCCGCGGTGGCGTCGTTCCGCTTCGAGGCGCGGGCGCGCAGCTCGGTCGGGGAGAGGGCGAAGACCTCGCGCACGGTGTCGTTGAACGTACGGACGGAAGCGAACCCCGCCGCGAACGCCACGTCCGCCATGGGCAGTGGGGTGGACTCGACCAGCAGGCGGGCGGTCTGGGCCCGCTGGGCCCGCGCCAACGCGAGCGGGCCCGCCCCCAGTTCGGCGAGGAGTTGGCGCTCCACCTGACGGGTGCTGTAGCCGAGGCGCCCGGCGAGGCCGGGAACGCCCTCACGGTCCACCACACCGTCGGCGATCAGCCGCATGGCGCGGGCGACGAGGTCGGCCCGACGGTTCCACTCCGGGGAGCCGGGGCTCGTGTCGGGCCGGCAACGCTTGCAGGCCCTGAAGCCCGCCTGCTGGCAGGCGGCGGCGCTCGCGTGGAAAACCATGTTCTCCGGTTTCGGCGCCACCACCGGACAGCTCGGCCGGCAGTAGATGCCGGTGGTCAGGACCGCGGTGAAGAACCACCCGTCGAACCGCGCGTCCTTGGACCGCACGGCGCGCACACAGCGCTCCCGGTCGGTGTACATCCCGTTCAGCATGTGGTCCAGCATCGGCCACCGGCCCGTCCGTCGCTGGCGAGAATCCGACATCGACCTCACCTGTCCAGCGCCGACGCCGATCACCCCTGCCAGGCGCGCTCCCGCAGGAGCCGCAACCCGTTGAGTCCGACCAGCACGGTCGATCCCTCGTGACCGGCCACACCGAGCGGCAGCGGAAGGTGGCCGGCGAGGTCCCAGAGGACGAGGCCGGTGATGAAGGTACCCGCGATCACCAGGTTCCGCAGCACCAGCCGGCGCGCGCTCCGCGAGAGCCGTACGACCGCCGGTACGGCCGTGCGGTCGTCGCGGATCACGACCGCGTCCGCCGTCTCCAGCGCCAGGTCGCAACCCGCCCGGCCCATCGCCGGACCCGAGCGGGCGGCGGCGGGCGCGGGTGCGTCGTCGACCCCGTCACCGACGAACAGCACCTTGCGGCCCGTGCCCGCTCACCTCCACCGGGCCCGGCCCGGCGGCCTCCCTTCCCTGTCGCCCGGCCCTGGCCGCCAGGTCGCCAGGGCCCGGATGACGAGCACGTCGATCGACATCACCACCACCGACCACACCGGCTCGTACGGCAGGAACAGGAACTGGGCGACGAGGCTGAGCGAGGCGAGGAGGACGCCGGGGAGACGGGCCCCGTCCGCGCCCCTGAGGAGGCCCGCGCCGGTGCCGGCGGCCAGGATGCCCAGGACGAGGTGGATCCAGCCCCAGCCGGTGAGGCTCAGCCCGTAGACGTACGAGCCGACCCGGGCGTACACGTCGTCCTCTGCGATCGCCGCGACGCCCTGGAGAAAGGCGAGGAAACCGCTGCACAGCATCAGCGTGCCGGCGAAGGCGACACCGCCGGTGAACGGGGCGTCCGACCCGGCCGGCGGGCGCGGGCCGCCGGGCGGCACGGACCAGGCCGTCCCGATCTCCGTCTGCGCGCTGCCGTGGGACCGCGCATCAGCGGACCGTCCGTGCGGCAGCCGTTCGTGCGACAGCCGTTCGTGCCCGGCCCGCTCGGCGTCCGGGCCGCCGACGCCGCCCGTGCCGCCCGAGGGGGCGCCGCAGTCCGCCATGGTGCTCTCCCTCGTCCGACGGCGGTTCCCCGGATGTCAGGACATCCCGGCCGTACGGCGAGGGCGAGCGCGGCGGGGCCGTCCGGGTGAACGGTCCCGCCATCGGCGACTCACATGTTGATCATGTGTCCGGCCAGGCCGTGCAGGGCCTCCTTGACGGCCTCGCTCAGGGTCGGGTGGGCGTGGACGTTGCGGGCGAGCTCGTGGACGGTGAGGTCCCACTGCTGGGCCAGGGTCAGCTCGGGCAGCAGCTCGGTGACGTCGGGGCCGATGAGGTGGCCGCCCAGCAGCTCGCCGTACTTGGCGTCGCTGATCAGCTTCACGAAGCCGGTGGTGTCGCCCAGACCGTGCGACTTGCCGTTGGCGGTGAAGGGGAACTTGGCGACCTTGACGTCATGCCCGAGGTCGCGGGCCTGGGCCTCGGTGTAGCCGAAGCTGGCGATCTGGGGCTGGCAGAAGGTGGCACGCGGAATCATCGCGTAATCGAGTTCCATGGTTTCCGCGTCGGCGAGGGTCTCGGCGGCGATGATCCCCATCGCCTCGGCGGCGTGCGCGAGCATCAGCTTGGCGGTGACGTCACCGATGGCGTAGATGTGCGGAACGGAGGTGCGGCAGTGGCCGTCCACGTCGACGGCTCCGCGCTCGGTGACCGTCACGCCGGTGTTCTCCAGGCCGTAACCGGTGACGTTCGGCGCGAAGCCGATGGCCTGGAGGACCTTGTCGGCTTCCAGTACCTGCTGGGAGCCGTCCTTGCCGGTGACGGTGACCCGGACCTGCGGGCCGGACTCGTCGATCGTCTCGACCCGGGTCGAGGTGAGCACGTCGATGCCCAGTCGGCGGTACTGCTTGGCCAGTTCGGCGGAGACCTCGGCGTCCTCCAGCGGCGCCATCCGGTCCAGGAACTCGACGATCGTGACCTTCACGCCGTAGTTGTGCAGGATGTAGGCGAACTCGATGCCGATCGCGCCGGCCCCCGCGATGACGATCGACTGCGGCAGGTCCTCGGCGAGGATCTGCTCCTCGTACGTCACCACCCGTGCGCTGCGCTTGGTGCCGGGCAGCAGCCTGGGCGTGGCGCCGGTGGCGATGATGCAGTGCTCGAACCCGATGGTGCGGGTCTCTCCGTCGTAACCGGTTACCCGAAGGTTGTGCGCATCGAGGAACGTGCCGCGGCCGTCGTACTCGGTGATCTTGTTCTTCTTCATCAGGAAGTGGACGCCCTTGACGCGGCCGTCGGCGACCTTGCGGCTGCGGCGGTAGGCCTCGCCGTAGTCGAAGGAGACCTCACCGTCGACCTTGATCCCGAACGTCTTCGCCTCACGGGTGAAGATGTGCGCGAGTTCGGCGTTGCGCAGGAGGGCCTTCGTCGGGATGCAGCCCACGTTCAGACAGACGCCGCCCCAGTACTTCTCCTCCACGACGGCAACACGTTTCCCCAGCTGGGCGGCGCGCACGGCGGCGACGTAGCCGCCGGGCCCGGCGCCGAGTACGACGACATCGAAGCGCTCGTCCTGCTCCACCATGGGACGTTCCTCTTCCTCGGTTGGCGATACCCGTTCCGTGGTGGATTGTTCCGCTCCACCGCGCCCACCGCCACAGAGATCATCACGATGTGTCCGGGATCGCCCTGGACAGGGGTCCGCCGGCGGCTGCACCGGCGGACCCCTCCCTGGACGGCTACTCCGTCGCCGTCGGCCGTCGCGAGGCCTCCATCGCCCGGTTGACGCGCTTCAGCGGACGCAGCCGGTAGCTGTACCCGTAGTCCCGGTCGGCGAACAGCTTGTACTCGTCGTGGGTGTGCGCCCCCCAGCTGTTGTCGCCGCCGACGCCCATCTGCCGGTGGTTCAGCCGTAGTACGACCTCGGGGCGCGGAGTGAGCTGGTAGTCGTGGCGGGCGCCGACGGACAGGTCCTCGGGCGTGAAGTGGGATGCGTTGACCTCCAGCAGGGGCTCTCCGGTGGCGAGCAGGCCGACGCCGTCACGGTCGGTGAGGGCGACCCAGCGCACGTCGGTCCTGTTGCCGTTCTCCTGCGGGCGGATGTACGGCGTCCACTGCCCGGTGACCGTCCCCGAGTGGAGTCCCACGTCGGTGCCGTTGTTGCGGTCCCAGTGGTTCTCCTCGGGCCCGCGCCCGTAGTAGTGCACGTACTCCAGGCGGGCCGGCAGAAACAGGATGCTCCCGACCTCCGGGAGGTACGGCAGGTTCGTGGCGCCGGGGTGGAGGGTGTGGTCGACCTTGATCTCGGCGTTTCCGAAAACGGTGTAGGTGGTGGAGTACGTCGAGGGTGTCGTGGTCGGCAGGGTGCCGGTGACCTTGATCTCGACGGCCCGGTCGCGCAGGGCGCGCACGCTCACACCGGTGACCGTGCGCAGGGTGCCCGCGTCGCGCCAGGTCCGGTTGCGGGTGTGCTGGCCGTTTCCGTGGTCGTTGTCGGTGGGCGCCCGCCAGAAGTTGGGCGCGGGACCCGAGGTGATCAGAAGGCTGCCGCCGGCCTCGTAGGAGGTGATGACGCCGGTGCGTTTGTCCACGGCGACGGAGAAGTCCCGGCCGGTGACGGTGACCGTCGTGTCGCCGTCCTCGTGGGTGAGGGCGGGAACGTCCCGGAGGGGGACGGGAGTCACGGCCGGGCTGCCCGCGTCGACCGGGAGCTGTTGCCGTGCCACCTCGAATCCCGCCTCGGCCCAGAGGGTGGACTCCTTGAGGGTGAAGGACAGTTCGAGGAAGTACTCGCTGCCCGGCGCCGGGGCGGCGGGCAGCTTCAGGGGGACGGTGATGTTCTTGGCGGACAGCGGCGGGACGTCGAGCTGGCCGCGGGTCAGCCTGCCCTTCCGGATGGCCTTCCCGTCGGCGACGAGCGACCAGCTCCCGTTGAACGCGTGGAGGTTGGTGAAGAGGTGTTCGTTGGTCAGCGTGATCGCGCCCGGTGTGCCGCCGGGCACCGGTGCGGCGTTGACGGCCTGGTGGACGCGCTTGACCTCGGCGGCCTTTCCGGTGTGGCCGCGGTCGGCGGTGAGGAGGCCGTCGGCGACGAAGTTGCCGTCGTTGGGGAGGTCGCCCCAGTCGCCGCCGTAGGCCAGGAAGGTCTTCTCACGCGGTTGCTTCTCGTCGACGGCGACGGTGGCCGCGTCGAACCAGAACCGCACGCCCTCGTCGCCGGGGCCGCGGCCGTCGTCGGCGAGTTCGGCCGCGGTCAGCGCGCGGGCGTATACGCGGGCGCGGCGGATGCTGCCGCTGAACTCGCGGGTGTGGTTGTCGGTGTCGTTGCCGAGCGCGAGCGGAGCGGTGTTGTCGGCGGGGCGGCGGGTGGTGGTGCGGGTGGCTCGCGGCAGGCCGTCGACGTACAGGGTGAGGGAGCCGGCGTCCGCGTCGAAGACGCCCGCGATGTGGTGTTCCCGGCCGGTCCAGTCCTCGGGGACCTCCCAGGTCGCGGTGATCCACTGGCCGCCGCCGTGGATGAAGAACTCCAGCGTCCGGTCGCTCTGCTTCAGCGCGTACTGGGTGTCGCCCTTGGCGATGATCGGCTGGTGGTAACCGGTGTAGCGGGGGGTTACCCAGGCTTCCAGGGTGAGGGAGCCGGTGAGGTCGAGGCGGGGGTCGCGGGCGAAGACGGTGGCTCCGGTGACGCCCTGGTCGCGGTCGAAGGTTCCGCTGGACGCCATGAGTTCACCCCGCAGCCGGGCGGGCCCGGTCTCGGTGAACAAGGTGCGCGCGGGAGTGCGCCAGTTGAGGGACTGGTCGACGAAGTCCCAGATCCAGCCGCCCTGGAGGACGTCGTAGCGGCGGACGAGGTCCCAGTACTTCTTGAAGTTTCCGGTGGAGTTCCCCATCGCGTGGCTGTACTCGATCATGACGTACGGCCGGGTGTCGCTGGTGTCCTTCGCCCGCTGCTCCACCCGTTGCGGGCTGTCGTACATCTCTGAGCGGATGTCGCTGATGCCGGGCCTGTCGTCGCCCTCGTACTGGATGACGCGGGTGGGATCGTAGGCGCGGATCCAGTCGTGCATGGCGGTGAAGGTGCTGCCGCCGCCGGCCTCGTTGCCGAGGGACCAGATGACCACCGAGGCGTGGTTCTTGTCGCGGTGGACCATGTTCTGGGCGCGGGCCACGCAGGCGGCCGTCCAGTCCGGGTGGTCGCCGGGATACTCCGAGCGGATGCCGTGGGTCTCCAGGTTGGTCTCGTCGACCAGGTAGAGGCCGTACTCGTCGGCGAGTTCGTACCACTGCGTGTTGTTCGGGTAGTGCGAGGTGCGGACGGAGTTCATGTTCAGCCGCTTGATGATCTTGATGTCCTGGATCATGTCGGCTCGGGTGAGGGCGGTGCCGCGGGCGGGGTGCATCTCGTGCCGGTTGGTGCCACGGAAGGAGACGGGGCGGCCGTTGATGCGCATCAGCCCGTCCTGGAGAGCGAACTCGCGCAGGCCGACGCGGTGGGAAAGGGTTTCGATCACCTTTCCTGCGGGGTCGCGCAGTTGCAGGACGGCGGTGTAGAGGTAGGGGTCCTCCGCGGACCAGAGGCGGGGTGAGGGCACGGCCTTCACGGCCCGCACGGACACCTCTGCACCAGGGGCGACGTCGACGGCCTGCCGGAGCGGCCGGGGCCAGACGGGATGCCCGCCGGCGTCGTACAGAAGCGTGTCGACGGTATACCGTCCACCGGATCCGCCCGCGTAGTCCCGCACGCTCGCCGTCACCGCCAGTTCCGCGGTGGTGTGGTCGGCGCCGAGCGGGGTGTCGAGCTTGAAGTCGCGCAGGTGGACGGCCGGGGTGGAGAACAGGTGGACCGAGCGGAAGATGCCGCTCAGCCGGATCATGTCCTGGTCCTCCAGCCAGTCGCCGTCGGAGTAGCGGTAGACCTCGACGGCGATCTGGTTGGTGCCCGGCTTCAGGTGCTCGGTGATGTCGTACTCGGCGGGGGTGAAGGAGTCCTCGTGGTAGCCCACGAGGTGACCGTTGATCCACACGTAGTGCGCCGACTTGACGCCCTCGAAGTGCAGGAACGTCCGCCGCCCGGCCCAGTTCCGCGGGACGGTGAAGGTCCGCCGGTACTGGCCGACGGGGTTGTAGCGGGTGGGCGCGGCGGGCGGCTGCGGGTCCTCGCCGTGGCCGTTGGGACCCCAGTACGGGTAGGTGATGTTGAGGTAGATCGGGCGGTCGTACCCGTGCAGTTGCCAGACCGAGGGCACGGGGAGGGTGTCCCAGGCGCTGTCGTCGAGGTCGGTGCGGTGGAAGTCGGCGTCACGGTCGTCGGGGCGGTCGGCGTGCGCGAACTTCCAGGTTCCGTCCAGGCTGAGCCGGTACGGGGAGCGGGTGCGGTCGGCGGCGAGGGCCTGGGCGAGGTTCGCGTACGGCATGAGGGTGGTGTGGGGTGGTTCGGTGCCGAGCCGGAAGACGTCGAGGTGACCGTTCCATTCCGGGGTCGCCTCCGCGGCGGCGGCGCGTCGGCCGGTGACGGAGCTGGAGCCGGAGAGGGCGAGCGCGCCGACCACGGCGGCCGATCCTTCGAGGAGACGACGACGGCTGACGACCACCCGCTGGGGGCGGTCCGGCCGGTCCATGGACGACACGTGCGGGTGCGACATGACCATGACCTTCCTCGGGACGAACCGTGCGGCTGCACGGGACAGAGGGTGCGTCCGATCCTGTCCGTTACTGTTGGGAAACCGAACACGGACGCGCCGACATTGGCCGAATATGAACTCTACTCGGCGCAACGCGACTTGACGGCGATCACGGGGAGTGACCAACTATCAGTAGATGTCCCGTACATACCGTTTGTCGGCGGACAGCTGCTTGACGTAGGCCGCCGCTTCGGTCTCCCCCAGGCCGCCGTGCACGACGGCGATGTCGCGCAGGGCCCGGTCGACGTCCCTGGCCATGCGCGAGGCATCCCCGCAGACGTAGAAGTGGGCGCCGTCCCGCAGCCAGGACCACAGCTGGGAGCCGTGCTCGCGCATCCTGTCCTGCACGTAGATCTTGGCGCGCTGGTCGCGGGAGAAAGCGGTGTCCAGGCGTTCCAGGGTGCCGTCGGCGAGCAGGGCGGTCAGTTCCCCTTCGTAGTAGAAATCGGTTGCCCGCTGTTGCTCGCCGAAGAAGAGCCAGTTCGGGGCCCGGTGGCCGCGGGCCCGGCGCTCCTCCAGGAAGCCGACGAAAGGCGCCACCCCGGTGCCGGGACCCACCATCACCATCGGGGTCGCCGGATCGGCGGGCGGCCGGAAGTGCGGTGAGCGCTGTACGTGCACCGGCACCTCGGTACCCGGCCCGGCGTCGGCGAGGAAGGGCGAACAGACACCCTGCCGGGGGCGACCGGTCAGGTTCTCGTAACGCACCACGGAAACGGTGAGCGAGACGAGGTACGGATCGGTGAGCGGGCTCGACGATATGGAGTACAGACGCGGCTGGAGCCGGCCCAGCACCTCGGCCCACTCCTGCGCCCCGGCTCGCACCCCGAACTCGGCGGCCACATCCACGGCCTGTCGCCCCCAGGACCACTTCGCCAGTTCACCCTTGTTGTCCGGGCGCAGCAGTTTGCGCAGTTCACGCGGGTCGCGGATGCGGTCGGCGGTGAAGCGCAGCAGGGCTGAGGTGATCCGCGTGATGTCGAGGTGGCGCAGCAGCGCGTCGTCGAGGGCGAGTTCGCCGACACCGTTCAGCCGTACCCGCGCCTGCGCGTCGAGACCGGTTACCGCAAGCCATTCCGCCACCAGCTCGGGCGAGTTGAGGGGACGGACACCGAGAGCGTCGCCGGCCTCGTAGACGAACGGGGTCGCGCTGTCGCGGGTGTCGAAGGTGAAACGGCGTACCTCCTTGCCGGAACCGGGCAGACTCAGCAACCGGTTGCCGACCAGGCGGGCGGTCACGGCGGCAGGGCGCCCGGACCGCCGCGCGCCCGCGCCCGCGCCTGCGTCGGCGGGCTGCGAAAGCGTGCCCGGTGCGGTGGGCAGGACGGGCGAGAGCCGCACGGCCGCCGCCACGGGTCCTACCGTCTCCCCGGCTCCCGCCGCTCCCCCGCCGTCCTCGGGCTCCGTCTCCTTGAGCGCGATGAGCACCTGGTGCAGCCAGGCGTCCGCCTGCGGCTCGTAGTCCGGTTCGCAGTCCGTGCGGGGCGCCAGCCGTACGGCGCCCAGCTCGTCCATGCGGTGGTCGAGCCGGCGTCCGTGTCCGCAGAAGTCGTCGTAGGAGGAGTCGCCGAGGGCGAGGACGGCGTAGCGCCGGCCGGTCAGGCGCCCGGCGCCGAGGCCTGCCAGGCCGTCCCAGAAGCCGGCGCCGTTGTCGGGGGCGTCGCCGTCGCCGAAGGTGCTGGTGATCAGGAGGAGATCGGCGTCGGAGGGCAGCGCGGCGGGGTCGGCCTCGTCCATGGCGACGACGGAGGCGGTGTGTCCGCCGGCGGCGATCCGGTCGGCGGTGGCGGCGGCGACCTCCTCGGCGTTGCCGGTCTGCGAGGCCCACAGGATCACGACGCGGCGTCCCGCGGGCCGCCCCGACGCGCCGCCCGTGCGGGTGTCGGTGCCCGCCGCGGCGCGGGAGTACATCCCCGCGAGGGTGCCGTTGACCCAGAAGGCGTGGCCGGGGCTGAAGGGCGCGTCCGGCGGCAGGACCGGCACGCCGGGGGCACCGGCCGGGATCCCGGCGAGGAACCCGACCAGATACTGCCTTTCCGGCTCGGTGAGGACGGGCGGCGGGGCCGGTTCCAGACCGAACACCGCTGCGGCGGAGGCGGCGGAAGCGGTGGGGCCGCAGACGGAGAGGGCGGACGCCGCGGTGGCGGGACGGAACACGGCCGGCGCCATGGCCGGTTCCATGGCCGGTTCCATGGCCGGCGTCCGCGCCGGGGCGGCGCCTGGTGCCTGCACGCTCACCGGCGTCGACACCTTGCTCAGCGACACCGCGCACACCTTCAGCTCCGGCTGGAAGGACAGCGGGTCGACGGCGTCGCTGGTCACGGCGTTGACGCTGAGGTACTCGCCGAACAGGTCGTTCCAGTGGAAGGGCGCGAAGCAGGAGCCGGGCAGGACCCGGCCGGTGACGACGGCGGGCAGCACGGCCCGGCCGCGCCGCGAGGCGACCTCCACCGAGTCGCCATCGGCGATGCCGAGCCCGGCCGCGTCCTCGGGGTGCACCTCGACGAAGGGACCGGGATCGAGCTTGTTGAGCTTGGCCACCTTCGCCGTCTTGGTCAGCGTGTGCCACTGGTGCTGGAGTCGGCCGGTGTTGAGGACGAACGGGTAGTCGTCGTCGGGCATCTCGGCGGGCGGGACATGCGGACGGGCGTGGAAGACGGCACGGCCGCTCGGGGTGGGGAAGGTGAGCGAACCGTCCTCGTCGACGTACCGGACGGGGTTGCGGCCGGGGCCGTCGGCCGTGGCGGCCGGCCACTGCACGGGGGTGGCTCGCAGCCGCTCGTACGTCACTCCGCGCAGGTCGTAGCCAGTCTGCGGGTTGTGGAAGCGCTTGATCTCCTCGAAGATCTGCTCGGCGCTGTCGTAGGAGAAACCGTTTTCGTAACCCATCGCGCGGGCGACGGCCGCGATCAGCCGCCAGTCGGCCGTGGCCTCGCCGGGCGGGTCGGCGGCGGGCCTGGCGAGGGTGAGGTTGCGTTCACTGTTGACCAGGACGCCCTCGGACTCGGTCCACAGCGCGGCGGGCAGGACAACGTCGGCGTAAGCGTTTGTCTCGGTGTCCGAGAAGATGTCCTGCGCGACGACGAACTCGGCGGCCTCCAGGCCCTCGATGACCGTGCGGCGGTTGGCGACGGAGGCGACGGGGTTGGTGCAGATGATCCAGCAGGCCTTGATGTCGCCGTCGGCCATCTTCTGGAACATCTCGACGGTGCCCTTGCCCACGCCGTCGGCGCGGATCGTGCCGGGCTCCAGCCCCCACCGGTCCTCGGCGAAGGCCCGGTCGGCGGCGACCAGCACGGACCGCTGTCCGGGCAGGCCGGGTCCCATGTAGCCCATCTCACGGCCGCCCATGGCGTTGGGCTGGCCGGTGAGGGAGAAGGGGCCGCTGCCGGGGCGGCAGATCTTGCCGGTGGCGAGGTGGAGGTTGACCAGCGCGTTGGTGTTCCAGGTGCCGTGCGTGGACTGGTTGAGGCCCATGGTCCAGCAGCTGGTCCACTCCCGCGCCTCGCCGATCAGCCGGGCCGCCTCGCGCAGGTCGGCCTCGGGGATGCCGGTGATGTCGCAAACGGTTGCCGGCGGGTAGTCGGCGAGGAAGGCCGGCATCGCCTCCCAGCCCTCGGTGTACGCGGCCACGAAGGCGGGGTCGGTGTGCCCGTTCTCGTGCAGAAGATGGAGGAGACCGTTGAGCAGGGCGAGGTCGGTGCCCGGCCTGACCTGGAGGAACAGGTCGGCCTTGGCGGCGGTGGCGGTGCGGCGCGGGTCGACGACGATCAGCCTGGCGCCCGCCTTCACCCGGTCCATCATCCGCAGGAAGAGGATGGGGTGGCAGTCGGCCATGTTGGAACCGATGACGAGGAAGACGTCCGCCCGGTCGAGGTCCTCGTACGAGCCCGGCGGGCCGTCCGCGCCAAGAGACAGCTTGTAACCGGTTCCCGCGCTTGCCATGCACAGCCGCGAGTTCGATTCGATCTGGTTGCTGCGCAGGTAACCCTTGACGAGTTTGTTCGCGAGGTACTGCGCTTCCAGGCTCATCTGGCCGGACACGTAGAGGGCGACCGCGTCGGGACCGTGCTCGTCGACGATCGCCCGCAGCCGGCGGGCGGTCTCGGCGACCGCCTCGTCGACGGGTGCCGGCTCGGGTTCCTCCCCGCGGTCCCGGCGGACCAGGGCGGTGGTGAGCCGGCCCGGTGCGGCGAGCAGGTCGGCGGTGGTGGCGCCCTTGGTGCACAGCCTGCCGCGGTTCGCCGGGTGCTCCTTGTCGCCGGACGCCTTCAGGACCGTACGGCGTCCGTCCGGGCCTAGGCCGACGTCGAGGACCAGGCCACAGCCGACACCGCAGTACGAGCAGACCGTACGCACCTTCGTCGTGCTGTCGGTCCGCGGGTCCGGCAGGGCCACGGGCGCCTCCTTCCTTGTGACGATCGGCCTGGTGAGAGCCGCTGCGAGCCTTCTGCGACGGTACGAACCGTGCATTACACAGGTGTCTCCCGGACCGGCCGCCGGGAGTTAATCCCGGCGCACAGCGGTTGGAGGGCGCATGTGAGCGGGTGGCCGTACGGCGGCCTGCACGGGCGTCCTCGCCGGGTGCACCGGACGGGGCCGGAGCGAGCCCGGCACGCAGCCGGAGCGAGCCCGGCACGCGCTCGGGGCCGTACCGGGTCACGCCAGGGTACGCACCACGGCTCGCGGCAAGCCCGCGGCCCTGACGATCATGGCCCGCACGCGTGCGAAGGACGCGGGGCGGGACGAAGCGGGGCGAAGCCGGCCGCGGCAGCCGAGGTCCACGTCGGCGGCCCCGCGTCGGTGTTTCGTCACCGAGGCGATGGTGTGATGTGTGCAGGGGAGGGCGTGTTTCCCGGTGACGGCACGAGGGGCCGGCCGGGCTCCCGTCAGACGGGTCGTGCGGCGAACGCCGTGTACGCCTGCTCGTCGAAGAGGACGAACCTGATCTCCTCGACGGCCGTCGGTGTCGCCCGTACGGTCTCCACGGCGATCCGTGCGGCGTCGTCCATGGGCCAGCCGTAGATGCCGGCGGACACGGCGGGGAAGGCGACCGTGCGGGCGCCCAGCTCGTCGGCGACGCGCAGCGACTCGCGATAGCAGGAGGCCAGCAGCTCCGAACGGTCCTCCTCGGCGCTGTGGCGGGGCCCCACGGTATGGATCACCCAGCGGGCGGGAAGCCGCCCGGCGGTGGTGGCGACCGCCTGGCCGGTGCGCAGGCCCTTGCCGTAGTGCGAGGCGCGGAGCTTTCGGCAGTCCTCGAGGATGGCGGGCCCGCCGCGTCGGTGGATGGCGCCGTCGACCCCGCCGCCGCCCAGCAGGGAGGAATTCGCGGCGTTGACGACGGCGTCCACGGCCTGCGCGGTGATGTCGCCCCGCACGAACGTGATGGCGGTCATGACGGTGGCCCTCTCTCGGCGTACCAGGGGTCCTGGGGCGCTGCCGCCCCGTGGCCAGTGGCCCTGGGGCGCTGCAGCCCCGTGGCCAGTGGCCCTGGGGCGCTGCAGCCCCGTGGCCAGTGGCCCTGCGCCCGCGGGCCTGTGTTCCCGCGTGCTGCGTCCCCGTTTGCTTGTGTTTCCGTGTGCTTGTGTTCCCGTGTCCGTGTGGCTTCCGTGTGCCCGTGCGACGCCGCTGCCACGACTGCTGCTACGGCCGCTCTACGGTCACTGCCACGGCTGTCGCTACGGCTGCTGCCGCAGTTTCCGCCAGACCGCCTTGGCCGCGTTGTGTCCCGACATGCCGTGGACGCCGGGGCCGGGCGGGGTGGCCGAGGAGCAGATGAAGACGGCCGGGTGCGGGGTGGAGTACGGGAAGAGGGAGAGCCTGGGCCGCAGCAGGAGCTGGAGGCCGGAGGCCGCGCCGGTGCCGATGTCGCCGCCGACGTAGTTGGCGTTGCGGGCGGCGAGTTCGGCGGGGCCGGCGACGGCGCGGGCCAGGACGCGGTCCCGGAACCCCGGTGCGAAGCGCTCCAGTTGGCGTTCCATGGTGTCGGTGAGGTCGCCGGTCCAGCCGTGGGGCACATGGCCGTACGCCCAGAAGACGTGTTTGCCGGCCGGGGCGCGAGTGGGGTCGACGACACCCGGCTGCACCGTGATCATGAACGGTCTCTCCGGTGGGCGGCCCTCGCGGGAGGCGGCGCGCAGCGCGGCGCCGATCTCCGCACTGTCGGCGCCGACCTGGACCGTGGTGGCGCGGCGGGCCTCAGCTGCGGTCCAGGGGACCGGGCCGTCGAGCGCGTAGTCGATCTTGTAGACGCCGGCGCCGTACCGGTAGCGCTCGTAGAAACGGCCGAGGCCGGCGATGCGGGCGAGGGCGGTGGGCGAGGTGTCGAAGACGTAGGCGCGGGCCGGGGGCAGGTCGTCGAGGCGCTTGACCTCGTAGTCGGTGTGCAGGGCGCCGCCCAGGTCTTTCAGATAGGCGGCCAGGGCGTCCGAGATGGCCTGGGAGCCGCCGCGGGCCACCGGCCAGCCGCGGGCGTGCCCGGCGAGCGCGAAGACCAGGCCGACCGCGCCGGTGGCCAGGCCGCCGAGGGGGGCCATGACGTGGGCGACGAGTCCGGCGAAGAGGGTCTTGGCCTTCTCGTCGCGGAAGCGGCGGGTCAGCCAGGTGGACGGGGGCAGGCCGACGAGGCCGAAGCGGGCGAGGGTGACCGGGTCGCGGGGCAGCGCTGTCAGCGGCAGGGACATGAAGTCCCGGGCCAGGACGTCCCACTTGGGCAGGAAGGGTTCGACGAGCCTGCGGTACGCGCCCGCGTCACGGGGGCCGAAGGAGGCGGCCGTCTCGGCCACCGAACGGGACAGCACGGCCGCGCTGCCGTCGGGGAAAGGGTGTGCCATGGCCAGCTCGGAGTGCAGCCATTCGAGGCCGTAGCGCTCCAGGGGCAGGGCGCGGAAGGCGGGTGAGTTGATGCCCAGGGGGTGGGCGGCGGAGCACGGGTCGTGGCGGAAGCCGGGGAGGGTGAGTTCCTCGGTGCGGGCGCCCCCGCCCACCGTGTCCCTGGCCTCGAAGAGGGCCACCGAGAAGCCGCGGCGGGCCAGCTCCACGGCGGCGGTCAGGCCGTTCGGCCCCGCTCCCACCACGACGACATCGAGCATCGACGACACCTGGACCCCTTCGTCAGCCGGCGGCCTCCGGGCTCAGGATATGCCGGGGGTACGACACGGTCGGCGGCGCGGTGGAACGTGGGCGGGGGACGCGCCCCCCCGGAGCACGGTGTGGGCGTCACAGGTGCCGCGGGGCGCGGCGTGGGCGTGAACTCGGGCGCGGTCAGGGGCGGGTGCCGGACAGGAGGCCGGCCACCAGCCGTGCCGTGGCCGCGTCCCGGGCGGCCGTGAACGGCAGGGTGTTGCCGCCCGTGATCCTGAACGGCTCGCCGGTGAGGGTGAGATGGGCGCCGCCCGCCTCCTCGACCAGCAGCAGTCCCGCCGCGTGGTCCCAGGCGGCCTCCCAGGAGAAGGCGGTGGCGTCCAACGCGCCTCTGGCTATGGCGAGATACTCCAGGCCGGCCGAGCCGCACGGGCGCGGGGCGACGCCGTCCGCCCACACGCCGAGCAGGGCGCGCTTCTGGGCGTCGGTGGTGTAGTCGGGGTGGGAGGTCGCCACCGTGAGATCGCGACCGGGCGCGGGCGGGCCGGCGAACAGCCGCTCACCGTCCAGGAAGGCGCCGCCGCCGCGCACGGCTGTCGCCAGTTGGTCGCGGGCGGGGGCGTACGTCCAGGAGGCCCGCACGACGCCGTGCAGGGCGAGCGCGACCAGGGTGCAGAAGCCTTCGTCGCCATGCACGAACTGCCGTGTGCCGTCGACCGGGTCGACGATCCACACCGGGGCGTCGCCCTGTATCGCCTCGTAGGTGGCCGGGTTGGCGTGCACCGCTTCCTCGCCGACGACGACCGAGCCGGGCAGCAGGGCGGCGAGGGCCTCGGTGAGATACAGCTCGGCGTTGCGGTCGGCGTCGGTGACCAGGTCGTGCGGGCCGGCCTTCTGGTCCACCTCGTGCGCGGCGAGCTGCCGGAAGCGCGGCATGATCTCCGCGGCGGCGGCCTTGCGGACCGCTTCCTCCACGTCACCGGCGTGGCGGGCGAGAAACTCGTCGATGGTTTCCGTATTTCCGATCATGTCTCCATGAGAACACGCCCCACTGACAATCCCCGCCCCGCCGGTGCACACCGGGTGGAATCGGGATGAAGAGCAGACGGAAGCCCTCCTTCCGGCGTCCCCTTCCTCAGCGTCCGACCGCTTTCCTCAGCGTCTCGCCGCGGCCCTGAGCCTCATCGCGACCCTCGCCCTCAGCACCTCACCGCAGCGCCTCAGCACCTCACCCCAGGGCATCCGCACCTCACCGCGGCCCTCCCCCTCAGCGCCCCACCGCGTACCCCTGCATCCCCCGTGGGTTCGCCGCCGCGGACAGGATTCCTGTCTCCGGGTCGCGGGCGACCGCGCACAGGCGGCCCTCGGACCAGGCGTCGGCGACGGTCACCACGTGGCCGCGCCCGCGCAGGTCCTCGATGACGGCACGGGGCATGCGGGACTCCACGGTCACGCTGCCCGGCCGCATGCCGCGCGGATAGAAGGAGCCGGGGAAGGCGTCGTTGTGCCAGTTCGGTGCGTCGATCGCGCCTTGCAGGTCGAGGCCGCCCCGCACACGCGCGCGTGCGGCGACGGCGAGGAAGAAGTGCAGCTGCCACTGGTCCTGCTGGTCGCCGCCGGGGCTGCCGAAGGCGAGGACCGGGACGCCGTCACGCAGGGCGAGCGACGGCGTGAGGGTGGTGCGGGGGCGGCGGCCGGGGGTGAGGGAGTTCGGCAGCCCCTCCTCCAGCCAGGTCATCTGCAGCCGGGTGCCGAGCGGGAAGCCCAGTTCGGGCACGACCGGGTTGGACTGGAGCCAGCCGCCGCTGGGCGTGGCCGCGACCATGTTGCCCCACCGGTCGACAACATCGAGGTGGCAGGTGTCGCCGCGGGTGGCACCGTCCGCGGCGGTCTCGGGCTCGCCCGGCACCGGCGACGTGGAACGCTTGGCGACGGTCGGCTCACCGGCGCCCATGGGGCCGAAGCCCGGCTCGTCCGTGGCCACCACGCGCGCGTGGGCGCTCAGCCGGGGCTCGCGTCCGCCGGGACCGCCCGGCCGCAGCTCGTACGACGCCTGGTCGCCGATGAGCGCGCGCCGGCCGGCGTTGTACGGCGCCGAGAGCAGCTCGGCGAGCGGAACCGGGGCCGCGTCGCCGTACCAGGCCTCGCGGTCGGCCATGGCGAGCTTGCAGCCCTCCACGAGGAGGTGGACGTGGTCGGCGGAGCCGTGTTCGGGCAGCTCGGGCGGGAGGAGGGCGAGCTGCTGGAGGAGGACCGGGCCCTGGCTCCAGGGGCCCGCCTTGCAGACGGTCCAGCCGTTGCGGTCGTACGTCGCCGGCGCCTCGTAGGTCGCGGACCAGGCGGCGAGGTCGGCGGCCGTGAGCGTGCCGGTGTGGTGCGTGCCGCTGGTGTCCAGGGTGGGTCGCTGTGCCTGGCGGACGAGGGCCTCGGCGATGAATCCGGTCCGCCAGACCTCCCGCGCCGCCTCGATACGTGCCTCCCGTCCCCCCGCGCCGGCGGTCTCGGCGAGGAGCCGCTTCCAGGTGGCGGCGAGAGCGGGGTTGCGCAGCAGACGGCCGGGGCGGGGTGCCTCGCCGCCGGGCAGGTACAGGTCCGCCGAGGACGTCCACTCGGTCTCGAACAGCTCGCGTACGGTCTCGACGGTGGCGCCGATGTTCTCCACGGGCGGATGCCCGTGCTCTGCGTATCCGACGGCGTACTTCAGGACGTCGTCGAGGGGCTTGGTGCCGTGGTCGCGGAGCAGCAGCATCCAGGCGTCGAAGGCGCCGGGGACGGCCGCCGCCAGGGGGCCTGTGCCGGGGACCAGGTCCAGTCCGAGGCCCCGGTAGTGGGCGACGGTCGCGCCGGCCGGGGCGACGCCCTGCCCGCACAGCACCCGCACCTCACCGCCCGCGGGGGCGACCAGGACGGGGACCTCGCCGGCGGGGCCGTTGAGGTGGGGTTCGACGACGTGCAGCACGAAGGCTCCGGCCACGGCGGCGTCGTAGGCGTTGCCGCCGTCCTCCAGTACGGCCATCGCCGCCTGCGAGGCCAGCCAGTGGGTGGAGGACACCATGCCGAAGGTGCCCTGGAGGGTGGGTCGGGTCGTGAACACAGGGCCTCTCACCTCGCTGTTTACGGGTACTGCCCCCGGACGGTGGGTACTCAGGACGGGTGCTGGGGAGAATCTGGGGAGTTTGCGCCAGGGACCTCCTCCTCCCGCTCCCCCAGAAGGCTATCGATCGCCCTGCGCCCCTTCCTCCCCCGCCTCGGGCATGAAGTGGGCGTAGTGGTCGAGGGTGATCGTCGGCGACGAGTGCCCCAGCCACTCGGCGAGGGTCACGACCGGCTCGCCCGCCTCGAGGACCAACCCGCTCCTTCCGCGACGGGCAGCGAGGCGGGGACTGGGGATACGACGTGTGCCTCGTCGGACGGGGACCCTGTGGCGCCGGGTGCCGTGGCCGAGGGGGTGGCTGCCGGCGTCGGGCCGGTCGTCACCGAGATGCTGGTGCCGAGGTGGATCCGCGCGTGGAACCACTGTGCGTCCTCGGCACCGAGGGCGATCACGGCGCCTCTGACGTCGTAGTCCTCCCGGGCCTCGATGTCCGGGGGGAAGGTGCCGACGTAGAGCGGGCCGCCCTTCCCGTCGCGCAACTCGACCACATGCACGACGTTCACCACGGTGCGGCCTTTGGAGGGCACGTCGACGGCCAGCGCTATCCGGACCGGCTTCGCCACGACCGTCATCGGGGTCGTGCTCGTGGACCCGGGCGGGAGGTCGAGAGTCGAGAGGATCGGCATCATCCGGCCGCCGAACGTGAGGTCACCGCCGGACAGGTCGAGCGTGCCGGAGACGGGTGCCGGGGCGGTTGCCGAAGGCGGGGCGGAACCCGAAGGTGTCATGGCGGGGGTTCGGCGCCCGGCCGGGTGGTCCGGGTCCTCGCCGAGATGCAGGGTCAGGGCGAAGCCCAGCAGCGCGAGGGTCGCGGCGGCACGGCGGCGGCGCCTGCGGCGCATCGCCCAGGCACGTGTCGCGGGGCCGCCGACGGTCGGAGCGGTCGCCCGGGCGGCGGCCAACTCACGGAGCGCGGCGGGAAGTTCATCGGACACGGCGGCTCTCCTTCCGGACCGGACCGTCGGCCTCGTCGACGGGTACGTCGGTCTCGTCGCCCGCGAGACGCTTCGCCAGCTCCGCCCGCCCCCGGGACAGCCTCGCCTTGACCGTCCCCACGGGCGCGCCGGTCTCGGAGGCTACCTGCTCCACACTCAGGTCACACAGATGGTGCAGGACGATCGCCATCCGCTGAGCCTGGGGCAGTTCACGCAGGGCGGCCACGAGCGCGGTGTGCTCAGGGCCCGGTCCCGGGGTGGAGTCGGGTGGCGGAGTGCGCCGTACGAGTTCCAGCCAGCGCCTCGCGCGCCGCCAGCGGCTCACCGCCAGCCGCATGGCCACCGTGCGGATCCACGCCTCGGGTGCGCTGTTCGACAGGAAGTGCTGTCGCCGGTCCCAGGCCCGTACGAACGCTTCCTGAACGACGTCCTGGGCCTCGCCATGGTCTCCGGTGAAGGCGTAGAGCTGTCCGGTCAGCCGGGGGAACGCGGTCGCGTAGAAAGCGTCGAACTCGTCCTCGGTCATGCCCCCACCGGAATCTCTGCCCTTTCCTTGCAACCTGGCCACCTCCGCCGTGCGTACAGGTCGCGTAGGTCGCGTAGGTCGCAGCCGGCGAAGCGCAACCCCACCGGGAAGACGGCGCACACGGGTTCCAGGCTCCCTCTTTCCCTGACGGTGTCGGCTCGCTGCCTGGTCAACCTACCTGCCCGACCAGACGGCCGGACGCATGCGTCCGGCCACGACCGAGTTCCCGAGCCGAAGGACCGCCCACGTGCCACCGACCCCCGACGTACTCCCCGTACTCCCCACCGCCGGCCACGACTTCGCCACATACTCCCGGACGCACTGGTCCCGGCTGGTCGTGACCGCCCGGCTGCTCACCGACGACCCCGGGGCCGCGGAGGAACTGGCGCGGAGAACGCTGGTGCGGATGGGCGCGCGGTGGCGACGCGTTCCGCGCAACGACGTGGATTTCCATGTGCGGCGCTGTCTGGTGCGTAACCACCTGCGCCGACCGCGCGGACGGCGGGCCGCGCGCCGATGGGCCGTTGTGGTGCTGCGGGTCTGGGAGGGGCTGGCGGACGCGGAGATCGCCCAGTTGCTGGGCTGCTCGGTGGGGGCGGTGCGTGCCCATGCCAGACACGGTCTGAAGAAGGCCGGCACCGACCCCGGGCAGCTGCGCGAGGTGTTCACCCGTGCCGCCCGGGACATCGTCCCGGGCGAGGTGCCGCTGACCGACCTTCAGGCAGGGGGCCGCCTCCGGCGACGCCGCCGCCTTGCCGTGGCCTCGGCCGCCTGCGCGGCGCTGCTCACACCCGTCGCCCTCCTCGCCGCCGACCGTCTCGGGGGTGGCGGTGCGCAGGACGGGACCTCCGGAGCCCGGCCGGCCAACGGCAGTCGTCAGGCCACGAGCCCGGTCCGGGTCGTGGCGCCGGGCGAGCGGGTGACCGCCGGGACGGGAGTGCGGATGTGGCTGACGGCCGACGGTGGGCACTGGTCGGTGCCCCTCCCCGGGGACGACAGCGACCGCCCGCTCGACGAGCCGGGCGTCTCCCTCCGGGTGGACAGCGTGAACGGCGGGTTCTTCCTGTCGGGCCTCTTCCACGGTCTGAGCGGTGATCCGGGCCGCGTCGAGGTGAGAACCGGCGACGGCGGCAGGACCACCGCGAAGGTCCTCGTCCTGGCGGGCAGCCCGGGGTGGGGCATCTGGTACGCGAGCACGCCACTGCACAGGAAGAACGTGCAGGCGCTCCTCTCCGTGGGCGGGGACGATCGGATCGTCACGGTGTACGACGCCTCGGGCAGGGTCGCCGCGCGATCGGACCTCGAGTGGTGGCGGATATGAACGTGACCGGAAACGGGACCCGGGACGGAAACGGGAACGGGCCGGACAGGCTGCCGCGACCGGCGCGCACGGCACGGCGACCGAGGAAGGGGAGGCTGTCGGAGCGCCGGCACCGCGAGCGCGCGCCGCTGCGGATCCGGTTGCGGCGCAACTGGGGCCGGCGGCTTCGCCGGTTGTTCTACGCCTTCCTCACGCTGCTCGCGACGCTGTGTGCGGCGGCCGTCGTGGCGTACCACCTGACGTCCATTCCGAAGCCACACCCCGAGACCGTCACCCAGAGCACCGTGTTCCTCGACTCGGACGGCGCCTATCTGGGCCGGCGCGGACCGGTCGACCGGCAGGACATCCCGTTGTCCGCGGTCCCCCGGCATGTGCAGGACGCGGTGATCGCCGCGGAGAACCGCTCTTTCCGTACGGACACCGGGATCTCGCCGCGGGCCATCGCGCGGGCCACGCTGGCGACGCTGACGGGCGGCGACCCGCAGGGCGGCTCCACCATCACCCAGCAGTACGTGAAGAACGCGCTGCTGAGCCCGGAACACTCGCTGTCCCGCAAGGCGCGTGAGGCGCTCATCGCGATCAAGCTGGACCGCACCCGCACCAAGGACGAGATCCTCGAGGGCTATCTCGACACCGTGTACTTCGGGCGGGGTGCCGCCGGGATCCAGTCCGCCGCGCGCAACTACTTCGGCGTGGACGCGAAAGACCTGACGGTCGCGCAGGGCGCCGCGCTGGCGAGCATCCTCAACATCCCCTCGTACTACGAGAAGGCGGGCTCCGATCCGAAGGTGACCGCGAAGCTGGAGAACCGCTGGGAGTGGGTGCTCGACGCGATGGCCGCGAGCGGGAGCATCACGGCGAAGCAGCGGGCCGCGGCGCGTTTCCCGGCGTTCCGGTTCTATCCGCCGGGCGAGACCGAGGGGCAGCGGCAGTACCTGATCGACGTCGCCGCGAAGGAGGCCGCCGACCGGCTCGGCATCACCGAGGACCGGCTCGCGAGCGGCGGCTACAGCGTGACGACCACCTTCGACCTGGCGCTGCAGGACACCGCCGCACAACTGGTACAGAAGCATCCCGGGGGCGCAGACGTGCGGGTGCACACCGCCATCGTGGGCATGGTGCCCGGCGACGGAGCGGTGCGGCTGCTGTACGGGGGCTCGGACTATGCGCGGCAGTCGTTCAACGACGCGGTGAACGGGGCGGTGGAGGCGGGGACGGCCCTGGAACCGTTCGGCGAGGTGGGGCACGCGGACGAGCCGTTGGGCAAGCTGCTGAAGACGGCGGCGCCGACCCCGCTGAACCTGGCATCGGCGTACGCGGCGGTGGCGGCGGACGGCAGGTACGCCACCGCGTACACCGTCGCGCGCATCACACGGGAGGGCCGCACCGTCTACCGCGCGCGTACCGACGTGCGGCAGGTCCTGGACGAGAAGGTGGCGCTGAGGGCGGGCGTACGATCGGGGGCCGGACCGACGCCCGTCGCCGTTGCCGTCGCCGCAGGCTCTGCGGAGGCGAAGGGTTTCGCCGTCGCCGGGGCGGGTGGCGGGATCACCCGGCGGACCGTGTGGGCCACCGGGTACGACAGTCGACTCACCCTGACGGTCGCGCTGTTCGCCGACCGGGCAGGCAGCCGGAAGGGTACGACGGTGCCCGCGCAGCTGCCGAACGAGCCCTCGCCGACGGACTTCGCACAGAGGGTGGCGGCGGGGACCTGGGAGGCTGCCACGAAGGGCGGGTCGAAGAGTGCCGCGGAGCGTGACGCGGCGGACCGACGGGAAGAGTGACGGCGGCGCATGGGCGGTGAAGCCGCCGTCGGCGAGACCGGGCATCTGCTCCAGGGCGGCCTGGAGCAAGCGTGCCCCGGCCGCGGCACCGCGACCCGGCCCGCCGCACCGCTGCCCGGCCGTCGCGCCATGGCCCGGCCGTCGGTCTCCCGGGGCGATTTCCGCCTCCGGCCGGTGGGTACCCGGGGCATCCACGCGCGGGTCCGCCTGCGCCGACGTACGTCAGGAGGCTGCCATGGCCGACATGAGCCCGATCGATGTGCAGAAGGCACTGAAGGGCGCCGACTACCCCGCCAGTCGCGACGACCTCGTCTCGCTGGCCCGCAGCAACGGCGCCGACGAGAAGGTCGTCGACAAGCTGTCGCACGCCGGGACGAAGAAGTTCGACGGTCCCAACGATGTGCAGAAGGCCATCTTCGGCAACGACCAGGGGTGACGACCGGGGGCCACCGCATCGACACGCCCGCCGAGGTCGCGGACCTGCCCAGCGGCTCGCCGCGCGCCTCGGCGGGACGGCGTCGCCCGACCTCGCGTCCGCGCCGGGCCGGCCCGGACGCGCGATCCGCCGTACGCACCCGAGCCGAGGACGGTACCGACCATGACCGAGTACGAACGTTCCCGCACCATGCCCGCGCCGCCCGAGCGCGTCTTCGACCGGGCCGCCGACCTCGGCCGGATGGACGCCTGGCTGCCGGACGCCCTGCACGTCGAGGCCGCCGGGGACCTGCCCGCCGTCACGGTGCACGAGGACCGTACCGACGACGACACCGCGGCCCTGCTGCGCGCGCGGCGCGAGCAGATGCGGCTGGAATGGGGCACCCGCGAGGGGGGCGGATACACGGGCTGGCTCCAGGTGGCCGGCATCGGCGGCGACACCAGCGAGGTGACCGTGCATCTGTCGTTCTTCGACGCCGGGCACGATCCGGGTGAGAAGGCGGTGAGCCAGGCCCTGGACACCAGCCTGCGACGTCTGGAGGAGCAGGTACGGCCGCCCGCGCACGGCCGCGGCGACTGAACGCCGGCCGAGACGCCGACGCAGCCGTGGACGTGGACCAGACAGCGGCGGGGACACCGACGGCGACGCCACTGAGATACTGAGATGCCGACCGGTCCGAGACCGTGCGTACCGGCCCCTGGCGGCCACTGCGGGCAGGGCGATGCCCCCGCCCTTGGCAGGAAATCCGCGTTCTCCTGTCACCGCGCCACCACGGAGCGAGTTCGCCCTTTCGCCGCACAGGCAGTCGTGTGAAACTGGCGTCCCCGTCCGCATCGTGGACCTCGTCCGCACCGTCCCCCACGAAAGTGCGCCGTGCGTTCTCTCCCACTGCCGCTCGCCCTCACCGCGCGACTGACCCCGGTGATCGTGCTCGCCTGCGCGGGCTGGGCGATGTCGTCCGGTCCGACCGACCCAGCCAAGGACACCGCGGCCAAGGACACGCAGAAACCCCGTTCCGAGTCGTCCGCGCCGTCCTCGACCGCGGTGACGAAGACGTACGGCGCCGCGCCCGCACCGTGCACGAGTGTGGCCGCCAAGACGGTGGGCTCTCTGGTGCCGGCCGCGAAGACGGCCGGCAAGGAGATCCCGTCGACGGACACGTCCCTGCGCCGTACCTGCTCCTGGAACGCCCTCAAGGGGTACGACTACCGGTGGCTGGACGTCTCGTTCGAGCTGGCGGAGTCCGACGACGACGCGGCGGCCTCGTTCAAGGACCGCACCACGGAGAAGGGCGGCGGCGGAGCCGTTCCGGGGCTCGGGGACGAGGGCTACTCGGTGGTGAACCTGACCACGGAGGACAAGCAGCAGACCCGTGAGGGCACCGTCATCGCGCGTGTCGGGAACGCGCTCGTCGTCGTCACCTACAACGGCAGCGACTTCGAGTCGAAGAAGGCTCCCAGCAGCGACGAGATCAACAAGGGCGCGATCAAGGCGGCGAAGGAAGCGGTTGCCTCACTGAAGGCCGCCGCGGTCAACTGAGGCCGCCCGGGAACGGGAAACGCGAACGGGGGCGGCGGCGGGGTTCTTTTCACCCGCCGCCGCCCCCGCCCGTGCTGCCTCCTTCCTCCCGCGTCACACGGCGGTCCTGTCACGTCCTCTCAGCAGCATCAACGCCAGGTAGAGCGCCATCGAGGTGCCCAGGCCCACCGCCCAGCCGTAGTCGGCCAGCGGCTCCAGCGCCGCGACGGGCCTGCCGTCGATCAGCGGCTTGAAGCTCGCGCCGCCGACGGCGAGGACACCGCCCACCACGAAGGCCACGACCGCCCGCCAGTTCCAGCCGGCGGTGTACCAGTAACGGCCGCCGGTCCGGTACAGGTCGGTCAGGTCGAGCTTGCCGCGGCGCAGGATCCAGTAGTCGGCGATGAGGATGCCGGCGACCGTGCCGAGGAGCCCGCCGACCAGGCCGAGCCAGGTGAAGATGTAACCCTCCGGGTCGGAGTACAGCTTCCACGGGAAGATCAGCACGCCGAGGACGCAGGTGACGAGCGCACCGGTGCGGAAACTGATCTTCCGGGGCGCGATGTTGGAGAAGTCGAAGGCGGGCGAGACCAGGTTGGCGGCGATGTTGACGGACAGGGTCGCCACCAGCACGGTCACCAGCGCGAACAGCAGGCCCACGACGTTGTCCGTCTTGGCGGCGAGCTGTACCGGGTCCCAGATCGTCTCGCCGTACACGGCCTGCGAACCGGAGGTGACCATCACCGACAGCAGCGCGAACAGGGTCATGGTCGTGGGCAGACCGAGGGCCTGTCCCCAGGTCTGCGCTTTCTGCGACTTTCCGTACCGGGTGAAGTCGGGGATGTTGAGCGACAGCGTCGACCAGAAGCCGATCATGCCCATGAGGGACGGCCAGAACAGCTTCCAGAAGTCGGCACCCCAGCCGAGCTTGGAGGGCTGGTCGAGCAACGGGCCGAAACCGCCTGCCTTGTTGCTCATCCAGATCAGCATCACGAGCGCGCCGACGAGGACGAAGGGCGCCGCCCAGTTCTCGAAGCGGCGGATCGTCTCCATGCCCCGGTAGATGATCGCCACCTGGAGCGCCCAGAAGATCGCGAAGGACAGCCACATGGTCCAGGGGTGGCCGCCGAACTCACCGGCCTCGCTCCAGCCGTTGCCGATCAGTTTTCCGGCCAGGAAGTAGATGGCCTCGCCGCCGATCCAGGTCTGGATGCCGAACCAGCCACAGGCCACCAGCGCCCGTACGACAGCGGGGAGGTTGGCGCCGCGGATGCCGAAGGAGGCACGGGCGAAGACCGGGAAGGGGATGCCGTACTTCGGTCCCGCGTGCCCGGTGAGCAGCATCGGCACCAGCACGATCAGGTTGGCGAGGGCGATGGTGAACACCGCCTGCTTCCAGTCCATGCCGACGGCGATCAGACCGGAGGCAAGGGTCCAAGAGGCCGTGTTGTGGGCCATGCCGACCCAGAGCGCGGAAAAGTTGTACGTGGTCCAGGTGCGCTTCTCGACGGGGACCGGCAGCAGGTCCTCGTTGGCGTAGGGGCCGCTGGGCGGCGGCGAACCAGGGGCGATCTCCACCCGGCCGTCGGCGAGGGTGACTTGAGAGGTCGGCGGTATGGCTGGGGAAGCGGTGTCGGTCATGGGCAGGCCAATCGAACGAGGTGGGACGGGAGAGGCCGTGCGGGCGGTGCCGGGGGGGTGCGCGGGGAAGGCGCCCTGGGCCCCCTTCCCGGGAACGACGGGAAGGGGGAGCATGAGGGGCGTCGGCGACCGGCGGTGAGCCGGTCTCCGTCGCCGGTTCAGCCGTTGAGCGCGGGAATCACCGTGGTGCCGTAGGCGTCGATGGTGGCCTCCTGCGCGTCGTGCATGTCGTAGACGGCGAACTGGTCGACGCCCAGCTCACGCAGCGCGTTCAGCTTCTCGATGTGCTTCTCGACCGGCCCGATGAGGCAGAACCGGTCGACGATCTCGTCGGGCACGAACTGGGTGTCCGGGTTGTCGGCGCGGCCGTGGTGCGAGTAGTCGTAACCCTCGCGCGCCTTGATGTAGTCGGTGAGTTCGTCCGGTACGGCGGCGGAGTGCTCGCCGTACTTGGCGACCAGGTCGGCCACGTGGTTGCCGACCATGCCGCCGAACCAGCGGCACTGGTCCCGGGCGTGGGCGAGCGCCTCGGGCGAGTCGTCCTCGGTGACGTACGCCGGCGCCGCGACGCAGATCTTCACCTCACCGGGGTCACGCCCGGCGGCGACGGCGGCGTCCTTGACCGCCTTGACCATGTACTCGGTGAGGTACAGGTCGGCGAGCTGGAGGATGAACCCGTCGGCCTCCTCGCCGGTCATCTTCAGCGCCTTGGGCCCGTACGCGGCCATCCAGACGGGGAGTTCGGCGCCCGGCTTGATCCACGGGAACCTGATCACCGTGCCGCCGAGGTCGGCCTCGTCACCGCGGCCGAGTGCGCGGATGACCTTCATGGCCTCGCTGATCCGGGCCAGGGTGTTGGGCTTGCGGCCCGCGACGCGCATCGCGGAGTCGCCGCGCCCGATGCCGCACACGGTGCGGTTGCCGAACATGTCGTTGAGGGTGGCGAAGGTGGAGGCGGTGACCTCCCAGGTGCGGGTGCCCGGGTTGGTGACCATCGGGCCGACCGTCAACGTGGTGGTGCTCGACAGGATCTGACTGTAGATCACGAACGGCTCCTGCCAGAGCACGGCCGAGTCGAAGGTCCATCCGTGGGTGAAGCCGTTGCGCTCGGCCCGCTGCATCAGGCTGATGACCTTCGAGGCCGGCGGGTCGGTCTGCAGGACGAGTCCGAAGTCCATTTGCGCCACTCCTAGTTGAGGTACTGACAGGTGGAGCGCGGGGTGTAGACACCGTGGCCGGCGCGGCCGGTGTACTCCCGCTCGGTGATGACGGGCTCGCCGCGCGAGAGGACCGTCTCGACGCGGCCGGTGATCCGCTTGCCCTCGTACGCCGAGTAGTCGACGTTCATGTGATGGGTCTCGGCGGAGACGGTCTGCTCGGCGTGCGGGTCGTAGATGACGACGTCCGCGTCGGCGCCCGGGGTGATGGTGCCCTTCTTCGGGTACATGCCGAACATGCGCGCCGGGGTGGCGCACGCAACCTCGATCCAGCGGCGGCGCGAGATGTGGCCGTCGACGACGGCCTGGTGCAGCAGGTCCATACGGTTCTCGACGCCCGGCAGACCGTTGGGGATCTTGGAGAAGTCGCCTCGGCCCAGCTCCTTCTGGCCCACGAAGCAGAAGGGGCAGTGGTCCGTCGACACCACCTGCAGGTCGTTGGTCCGCAGGCCCTGCCACAGCTTGGCCTGGTGCTCCCTGGGGCGCAGCGGCGTGCTGCACACGTACTTGGAGCCCTCGAAGCCGGGCTCGGCCAGGTTGTCGGTGGACAGGAACAGGTACTGCGGGCAGGTCTCGCCGAAGACGTTCAGCCCCTCGTCCCTCGCCCGCGCCAGTTCCGCAACCGCTTCCATCGCCGATACGTGCACCACGTAGAGGGGCGCTCCGGCGACCTGCGCGAGCTTGATCGCGCGGTGGGTGGCCTCGGCCTCCAGCAGTGCCTTGCGCACCTCGCCGTGGTAGCGGGGGTCGGTCTCACCGCGCGCCAGCGCCTGCTCGACCAGGACGTCGATGGCGATCCCGTTCTCCGCGTGCATCATGATCAGGCCGCCGTTCTCGGCGGAGCGCTGCATGGCGCGCAGGATCTGGCCGTCGTCGCTGTAGAAGACGCCCGGATAGGCCATGAACTGCTTGAAGGAGGTCACGCCCTCCTCCACCAGCAGGTCCATCTCCTTGAGCGTCTCCTGGTTCACGTCGGAGACGATCATGTGGAAGGCGTAGTCGATCGCGCAGTTGCCCTCGGCCTTGGCGTGCCAGGCGTCCAGGCCCTCGCGCAGGGTGTGGCCGACGCTCTGCACGGCGAAGTCGACGATCGTCGTCGTACCGCCCCAGGCGGCCGCGCGGGTGCCGGTCTCGAAGGTGTCGGAGGCGAAGGTGCCGCCGAACGGCAGCTCCATGTGGGTGTGGGCGTCGACCCCGCCCGGGATGACGTACTTCCCGGTGGCGTCGATGACCTTCTCGGCGGTCCAGGCCTCGGCGGCCGGGGTTCCGGAGGCGGCGAGGGCGGCGATACGGCCGTCCTCGATCAGGACGTCGGCGTGGATCTCGTCGGACGCGGTGATGACGAGGCCACCACGGATGACGGTTCGGCTCATGCGTTGACGCTCCGCTGGGTTGTGGTCGGCAGATACGGGTCGTGGGCGGGTGCGGGTCGCGTCCCGGTGCGGGACCGCACCGGGCTCACGGGGACCCCGCCCCGCGCCCCCTGACGAGGGCTTCGCCCCGCACGGGGGACGCGGGGAGCCGCACCGGTCAGGGCGCGGTCAGCGGGGGGTAGGCGTCGGGACGACGGTCCCGGTAGAACTGCCAGCGGTCGCGGACCTCGCGCAGCTTGGCCATGTCCAGGTCGCGGACGACGAGTTCGCTCTCCTTGTCGCTCGCCACCTCGCCGACGAACTGCGCCTCCGGGTCCACGAAGTAGGAGGTCCCGTAGAAATCGTTCTCGCCCAGTTCCTCGACGCCGACCCGGTTGATCGCGCCGACGAAGTACTCGTTGGCGACGGCCGCCGCCGGCTGCTCCAGCTGCCACAGATAGGCGGACAGGCCGCGGGAGGTGGCCGACGGGTTGAAGACGATCTCGGCGCCTTCCAGACCCAGGGCGCGCCAGCCCTCGGGGAAGTGGCGGTCGTAGCAGATGTAGACGCCGATCCTGCCGACGGCGGTGTCGAAGACGGGCCAGCCCACGTTGCCGGGACGGAAGTAGAACTTCTCCCAGAAACCCTTTACCTGCGGGATGTGGTGCTTGCGGTACTTGCCGAGGTACGAGCCGTCCGCGTCGATCACCGCGGCCGTGTTGTAGAGGACGCCGGGCTGCTCCTCCTCGTACATCGGCAGCACCAGGACGATGCCGTGCTCCCTGGCAAGTTCCTGGAAGCGCTTGACGATCGGCCCGTCGGGGATCTGCTCGGCGTACTCGTAGAACGCCGGGTCCTGGACCTGGCAGAAGTACGGTCCGTAGAACAGTTCCTGGAAGCACAGGACCTGTGCACCCTGGGCGGCCGCGTCGCGCACCGCCTGCTCGTGCACCTGGATCATCGACTCCTTGTCGCCGGTCCACGCGGTCTGGAAGACGGCGGCTCGGATCACTCTGCTCATCGGGACCTCCGGTCGCTGGGTGTGCGAGGAGCCTAGGAGTGCCGAAAGCGGGCTTTGAGGTGCACCGTGTCACGTCTGGGGGCGTTGGGCGTGCCACGGTGTCACGACTTCGTCGACGCATGTTTCACCACCGTTTTCCCAGGTCGTCGCATGTTTCACTCCTGTTGCGCACCGGCCGTGCCGACCGGTTTCCCCGTGTTGCCCACCGCGCTTTCCGGCCCCTTGCCGGCCGGCCCCTTGCCGGGGACGCCGGCCGCACCGGTGCGGCTCATGCCTGTTGCGCGTCGTGCGCGAGGAGGGCGATGTGCACCGACGCGGCCTGTTCGAAGTCGTCGAGGTCCACCCCGAGCCGGCCCTGGATCGCCTCGAGCCGCCGGTACAGCGCGGGCCGTGAGACGTGGTGGAGCTGGGCGGTGCGGGACTTGTTGCGGCCGGTGGCGAGGTAGGTGCGCAGGACGGCCAGCAGATCCTCCCCGGCCGCGGACAGCAGCCCGTCCAGTTCCCGCTCGGCGAAGGCCTGCACATGCGGGTCGTCCCTCAACAGCCGTATCAGCCCCCGGAGATGGACATCCCTGAGGCGGACGACGGCCGGGAGGTCGAGGACCGCGCAGGAGTCGGCGACGGCGTCCGCGACGTGCTGGGCCTCGCGCAGTCCCGCGGGCACGTCGTCCCAGGCGACGCGGGGCGCGGCGGCGGCCACGACGGTGCCGCTCTCCCCGGACTCGGTGCGCAGCCGGGCGGCGAAGTGCGCGGTGAGCGCGTCGGCGTCCTGGTCCCGGGCGAGGCTGAGCAGCACCGCGGTGGCCCCGTCGGCGAGTTCGGCGACCAGCCCGGCCATGCCCAGCAGGCGGAGCATCCTCTCCAGCTGTGCGCAGTCGCCGTCCCGGACGACCAGCGGGACGAAGGTGCGCCGGTTGACCGGTAGTCCGGCGGCCCGCGCCCGGGGCAGCAGCTGGCGGGCCGCCACGACGCCGGAGACCAGGTCGGTGAGCAGACCCTGCGTGGACTGTTCCTCCCAGGAGTGGGCGGTGGCGCCGCCGAGCATGCGGTGCAGGACGAGGGCCTCGGCGGCCCGGTCGGCGAGCAGCCGCCCGCCCGCGGTGTCGCCGCGGTAGCCGCAGAGCATGATCTGACCCCAGCGTTCACCGCGTCCGCCCAGTTCGGCGCGGATCCAGCCGTCGCCCTCGCTGCCGCCCGCCTGACGGGCGATGCGTTCCCAGTCGCGCAGCACGTCGTCGACCGCGGACCGCTCCCCGGCCGTGGCCAGGACCCGGTGGGCGAGGTTGGTGACGACGACGGGACAGCCGGTGTGATGGGCGATCTCGTCTAGCAGGTGCTGCAGCGGCGCACCGGTGGTGATGAGTCCGGTGAGCGCGGTGCGTACGGCCTCGGAGAGGCTGACGGCGGCGAACTTGCGCCGCACGAGTCGCGACTGGACCTCCTCGGTCAGTTCCGCGAAGGGGAAGGGCCGGTGCAGGACGACCATGGGCAGCCCGCAGCGTTCGGCGGCGCGCCGCATCGTGTCCGGCGGGGAGGGGAAGGCCCGGCCGAGGCCCAGGACGACGGCGGCGGCCTCCGCACGGTGCAGCGAGCGGATGTACTCGGCCTGAGCGTGCTCGTCGCCGGCGAGCAGTACTCCGGTGGTGAGGACCATCTCGCCGCCGCTGAGCATCACGCCGACGTCGGCGGCCTCGGCGACGTGCACCCAGCGCACGGGCCGGTCGAGCTGGGCCGCGCCGGCCACCACCTCGGGCTCCCCGGCCAGCACGCGTTCCAGCGCGAGGACCTGACGGACCGACAGGGCCGGCTCCAAGGGCTCGACGGGCCCCCGGTACTCCCGGGTGGTGGTGGTCATGGCGTGGTTCCCTTGCTCGGGCGCCGCGTGCGCTCAGGCACCGCGGTGCGCTCAGGCGTTACTGCGTGCTTCTGAGCGCGCTTTCGAGGATCGCGGCGCCCTCCTCGGCCTCCGCGACGGTCAGGGACAGGGGCGGGGCGACACGCAGTGCGCTGGTGCTGTGGCCGCCGCCCTTGCCGATCAGCAGTCCCCCGGCGCGGGCGGCCTCCAGGACCGCGGCGGCCCGGTCGGGGTCGGCCTCGTCGGTGCCGGGCCGGGTCAGCTCGATGCCGATCATCAGCCCGCGGCCGCGTACCTCCCGTACGCCCGGGTCCTGGGCGGCGGCGGCCCGCAGCCGTTCGATGAGGAGTCCGCCGACCCGCCGGGCGTTGCCCTGGAGGTCGTGCTCCAGCAGGTGGGAGAGGTTGGCGAGGCCGGCGGCCATGGTGACCTGGGTGCCGCCGAAGGTGGAGATGCTGTTGGCGTCGAGGCAGTTCATGATCTCGGAGCGGGCGACGACCCCGCCGATGGACATGCCGTTGCCGATGCCCTTGGCGAAGGTGACGATGTCGGGCGGGCCGTTGCGGTCGTGTGCCTGCCAGCCCCAGAAGTGGTCGCCGGTGCGGCCCCAGCCGGTCTGCACCTCGTCGGCGATCCACAGGATCCCGTATGCGTTCAGCACTTCACGGAATGCCGCATACAGCCCGTCCGGCGGGGACGTGAAGCCGCCGACACCCTGGACCGGCTCGGCGATCAGGGCGGCGGGCGGCCGGGTGTGGCCGAGCAGGTCCTTCAGGTCCTCGACGCAGGCCGCGATGAAAGCGCTGTCGTCGAGCGACGCGTACGGACCGCGGGTGCGCACGCCTCCGTGGACGTACAGCGTCTGGAGCGGGGACAGCGAGGTGGGCGACCAGCCGCGGTTGCCGGTGATGCCGACGGCGCTGAAGGAACGGCCGTGGTAACTGTTGCGCATCGCCAGGATCGTGTTGCTGCGCCGGTAGGCGGTGGCGAGCAGCAGCGCGGTGTCGTTGGCCTCGGTGCCGGAGGTGGTGAAGAAGACGCGGGCGTCCGGCATGGCGCTCAGATGGGCGATGCGCTCGGCGAGTTCGACCATCGGGCGGTTGAGGTAGAGCGTGGAGGAATGGATGATCCGTCCGGCCTGCTCGCTCACCGCCTTCGTGACCTCGGGCAGCACATGCGCGGTCATGGTCGTGAGGATGCCGCCGAAGAAGTCGAGGTACTTGTTTCCCTGGGCGTCCCATACGTGGCGGCCCTCGCCGTGGGTGATCTCCAGCGGCTGGTCGTAGTAGAGGGCCAGCCAGTCCGGCAGGACCCGGCGGTGACGGGCGTGGAGGTCGTTCACGGCTGGACCAGCCCTTCGTAGGCGTCGGGGCGGCGGTCGCGGTAGAAGGCCCACGTCTGCCGCACCTCTTCGACCAGGTCGAGGTCGAGGTCGCGGACGAGGAGTTCCTCCTCCTTGTCGCCTGCGGTCCCGCCCACGAACTGTCCGCGCGGGTCCACGAAGTAGGACGTGCCGTAGAAGTCGTTGTCGCCGTATTCCTCGACGCCGACCCGGTTGATGGCGGCGACGAAGTACTCGTTGGCGACGGCGGCGGCGGGCTGTTCGAGCTGCCAGAGGTGGGAGGAGAGTCCCCGGTGGGTGGCCGACGGGTTGTAGACCAGCTGGGCTCCGTTGAGGCCGAGCTGGCGCCAGCCCTCGGGGAAGTGGCGGTCGTAGCAGATGTAGACGCCGACCTTGCCGACGGCCGTGTCGAAGACCGGCCAGCCGAGGTTGCCCGGCTTGAAGTAGTACTTCTCCCAGAAACCCTTTACCTGCGGGATGTGGTGCTTGCGGTACTTGCCGAGGTAGCTGCCGTCGGCGTCGATCACGGCCGCGGTGTTGTAGTAGAAACCGGACTGCTCGATCTCGAAGACGGGGACGACGATCACCATGCCCGTCTCGCGGGCCAGCTCCTGCATACGGCGCACGGTCGGTCCGTCGGGGACCGGCTCGGCCCAGCGGTAGTGCTCCGGCTCCTGGACCTGGCAGAAGTAGGGGGCGTTGAAGACCTCCTGGAAACCGATGATCTTCGCGCCCTGCCGGGCCGCCTCGCGGGCGTGCTCCTCGTGTTTCGCCACCATGGACTCGGTGTCGCCGGTCCAGGTGGCCTGGACCAGAGCGGCACGTACGACGTTGGCCATGAGCTGCTCCTTCGACGGGAAACGTCAGGGCCCTCTACGCCCGTAGACGCTGGTCGTAGAGGGACGAACGTAAGCCTCGGGGACGGGCTTGCCAAGACCATCGTCGTTAACCCGCTGAGTCGATCGCGTTTCACACTCCGGTGGGTGAGCCGCGGGCGGACGGCGTACGCGCGGGCGTGCGGGTCAGGTGGTGAAGCCCGCGACGCGCAGCGCGTGGACCAGGTCCCAGTGGCGCTCGTCCGAGGCGCCGCGGGCGGCCTCCAGCAGCAGCGGGACCAGGAGCTGCGGGTCGGGGGCGACGCTGCGGGCCGCCTCTTCGGGGGTGCGGACGCGGACGTAGGCGTCGAGCAGCGCGCGCACCTCGCGGCGGCGTCCGTCGGCCACCAGGGCGCCGACGGCCTCCCCGATCTCCTCGGCCGGGCGGGCGACGCCCTGGCGCAGGATCTGTTCCCCGTCGGCGGTGCGGCCCGCCTCGGCCAGGGCGTCCGCCGCGGCGACGAGCCGGTCGGCGGGCAGCGAGGCGGCCTCCCACAGCAGGGTCGTCCAGTCGGCGGTGAGCCCGGAGCGCTGGAGGCCGGCGGCGAGCAGCGGGATGCGAGCGGCGGGCCAGTAGGCGAACTCGACGAGCAGCGCGTGCGCCTCGCCGCTGCGGCCCTCGCTGCGGAGCCGGATCAGCCGCTCCACCGCCTCGGTGGTCTCGCGCCGAGCCGCCGCGTCCACCGGCCGGGCCGACGGCTCCGGCCGCTGCTGCGGCTCCTCGGCGGCCCCGGCGAACCGGGCACCGCGCGGGGTGCGGCGCGTGCTCGGCGCGGGCGCCGGCAGCGTCACAGCCTCGTCGACGGGCGGTACGGCCAGGGGCGCGGCCTCCTCCTCGGCCATCCCGGCGAACCGCGCACCGCCCCGACGACGCTTGCGCTGCTTGGGCACGGAGGCGGGGGCGGCGTCGTCAGGGGCGTGCCGGCGGGCGGCCGGGGCGGCGGGTGTTTCCTGACGGGAACGCGGGTCCTGGTGGGGATGCGGGTCCTGGTGGGGATGCGGTTTCTCGCGGGAGTACGCGCCGCCGTCTTCCGTGTTCCGGGCGGCCGGGGCGGCCGGGGCCTCATCCGGGTACGGGGACACGGGGGACGTACGGGAGCCGGCGTACGGGGATGCCGGAGAGGTACGGGTCTCCCCGTACGGGGAGACCTGGGAGGTGTGCGGGTCGCCTGGAGCGGGAGCCGTGGCCGGCCGGGCGTAACCGTGTACGTCTGTTTCCGCCCGCCGGACCGGCACGACTCCGTCGATCCGGCCGCCACCAGCGGCACCCCCACCCGCACCACCACCACGCCGGTCCAACTCGGCGATCCGGTACCGGAGCTCGGCGCAGCGAGCGGTGGCCCGTTCGTGGTCGTCGTGTGCCCAGGCGAGGTCGAGGCGGATGGCCTCGGCCTCCTCGCGGGTGGTCGCGGCGGCGAGCAGGCGGCCCAGTTCGGCCTGCCGGTCGACGGCGTAGCGCTGCTCGCGGAGCATGACGTCGAGCCGGTCCCCGAGGGCGTCGCGAGCGCCGGGTCCGGCGTCGTAGGCCGCGAGGGCGGCGATGTGCAGGGGCCGGGCCCGTTCCGCCTGCTGAGCGGCGACGGGGGTGCCGTAGTGCGCGGCGAGGTCCTGGAGCAGGGCCTCCACGACGTCCCAGGGCGGCACCTCACGGCCGTCGAGGCAGGCCCGCATACCGTCCGGGTCACGTTGCCAGAAGACCGCGCACCAACCGGCACCCTGATCCAGGCGCGCCAGCAGTCCGTCCAGGTAGTTCGCGAACTCCCGCAGTTGCTCTGGGAGTTGATCCAAAGCCATCGCCCAACTCCCGCCGACCGGAACACTCCGGTCCGTAGAAAACACCATACGTGTTACAGCGCGGATACAGGGAGTTTTCCTTGGGGGCGCAAGCGTCTCCCGACACCGCCCCGACGGATGAGCGGAACCGGTTTCCGGCCACCCCCAGCTCGCGCTCCCGCAAACGTTTCCGGAAACCCCAGAAGAGCCGCCGCGGAACCCGCCGGCCCTCCGCGGCCCACTCCGGACCCCGTCCACCGACGCCGGCTCCGTCAGGTCGCGTCCGGACATGCCACCCCAAAAGGAACGTGTCATCGTGGTGTAGCCCGACCCGGACAGGAAACCCGTCCGCACCGGCAACGCAGTCGAGGGAACGGAATGCCATGACCAGCGGCTACATCGGCCCTGAGGGCGACCCCTTCGGTGAATTCCTGGCGCGCTTCTTCGGCGGGCCCCGCCCCGGCCCCCGCCAGATCAACATCGGCCAGCTCCTCAGCCAGCCGGCCAGGGAACTGGTCCGCGGCGCGGCCCAGTACGCCGCCGAGCACGGCAGCCGCGACCTGGACACCGAGCACCTGCTGCGGGCCGCCCTCGCGGCGGAGCCGACCCGCACTCTGCTCAGCAGGGCCGGCGCGGATCCCGACTCCCTCGCGACGGAGATCGACGAGCGCTCCGGCCCGGCGCAGCACCCGCCGGGCGAGGTGCCGCCGCCCACCTCGCTGTCGCTGACGCCGGCCGCCAAGCGGGCCCTGCTGGACGCCCACGACCTGGCGCGCTCGCGCGGGGCGGGCTACATCGGCCCCGAACACGTGCTGAGCGCCCTGGCCGCGAACCCGGACTCCGCGGCCGGGCACATCCTCAACGCGGCCCGCTTCGCGCCGCCCTCCGGCCCGTCCGAGCCCGCGGACACGCTGCCTCCGCAGACCGGCCAGGAGCGGCAGCGGCCCAGCTCCACGCCGACGCTGGACAAGTACGGGCGCGATCTGACCGACCTGGCGCGCAAGGGCCGTATCGACCCGGTGATCGGCCGGGACGACGAGATCGAGCAGACGATCGAGGTGCTGTCGCGGCGCGGCAAGAACAACCCCGTGCTGATCGGTGACGCGGGTGTGGGCAAGACCGCCATCGTGGAGGGTCTGGCGCAGCGCATCACCGACGGTGACGTGCCGGACGTGCTGACCGGCCGCCGGGTCGTCGCCCTGGACCTGCCCGGAGTGGTTGCGGGAACCCGTTACCGAGGCGACTTCGAGGAGCGCCTCAACGCCATCGTGAACGAGATCCGCGAGCACTCCGGCGAACTCATCGTCTTCATCGACGAGTTGCACACGGTGGTCGGTGCCGGCGGTGGCGGCGAGGCCGGCTCGATGGACGCCGGGAACATCCTCAAGCCGGCGCTGGCCCGCGGCGAGCTGCACATCGTGGGTGCCACCACTCTGGAGGAGTACCGGCGGATCGAGAAGGACGCGGCGCTGGCCCGGCGGTTCCAGCCGATCCTGGTGCCGGAGCCGTCGGCCCCGGACGCGATCGAGATCCTGCGCGGTCTGCGCGACCGGTACGAGGCCCACCACCAGGTCCGCTACACCGACGAGGCGCTGGTGGCGGCGGTGGGGCTGTCCGACCGCTATCTCACCGACCGGCGGCTGCCCGACAAGGCCATCGACCTGATCGACCAGGCGGGCGCCCGGGTGCGTCTCGGCGCCCGCACCAAGGGCACCGACGTACGCGCCATGGAGCGCGAGGTCGAGCAGCTCACCCGTGACAAGGATCAGGCCGTCGCCGACGAGCAGTACGAGCAGGCCACCCAACTGCGGGACCGGATCGTGGAGTTGAAAGGGCGGATCGCGGACGCGGCCGGGGACGGCGAGGCCGACGAGGGCCAGCATCTGGAGGTCACCGCGGAGGCCATCGCCGAGGTCGTCTCCCGCCAGACCGGCATCCCCGTCGCGAGCCTCACCCAGGAGGAGAAGGACCGGCTGCTCGGCCTGGAACAGCATCTGCACGAGAGGGTCGTCGGGCAGGACGAGGCCGTGCGGGTCGTCTCGGACGCCGTGCTGCGCTCGCGCGCCGGACTGTCCAGCCCGGACCGGCCGATCGGCAGTTTCCTGTTCCTCGGCCCGACCGGCGTGGGCAAGACCGAGCTGGCCCGTGCGCTCGCCGAGGCGCTGTTCGGCAGCGAGGAGCGCATGGTGCGCCTGGACATGAGCGAGTACCAGGAGCGGCACACCGTGAGCCGTCTGGTGGGCGCCCCGCCCGGCTACGTGGGCCACGAGGAGGCCGGCCAGCTCACCGAGGCGGTCCGTCGTCACCCGTACTCGCTGCTGCTGCTCGACGAGGTGGAGAAAGCGCATCCGGACGTTTTCAACATCCTGCTGCAGGTTCTCGACGACGGGCGGCTGACCGACGCACAGGGCCGCACGGTCGACTTCACCAACACGGTGATCGTGATGACCAGCAACCTGGGTTCGGAGGCGATCACGCGGCGCGGCGCGGGAATCGGTTTCGGTGCGGGCGGCGCCGAGGCCGACGAGGAGGCGCGCCGGGAGCAGATCCTGCGTCCGCTGCGCGACCACTTCCGGCCGGAGTTCCTCAACCGCATCGACGAGATCGTCGTCTTCCGCCAGCTCAGCGGTGACCAACTGCGGCGGATCACCGATCTGCTGCTGGACGGGACCCGTCGGCTGGTGCACTCGCAGGGCATCGCGGTGGAGTTCTCCGAAGCGGCCGTCGACTGGCTTGCCGAACGCGGTTACCAGCCCGAGTACGGGGCCCGCCCGCTGCGCCGCACCATCCAGCGCGAGGTCGACAACCAGCTGTCGCGGCTGCTGCTCGACGGGCGGGTCCAGGAGGGCGCCCGCGTGACGGTCGACGTCCAGGACGGGCGGCTCACGTTCCGTACGGTCCCCGACGAGCCGCCCGCTCCCGAGCTGTGAGGTTCCCGGCGCCCTACGGCGCCGGCAGCACCACCTGCGCCGAACCGCCGCCCCGCCGTACGGTCTCGGCCGCCGCGAGCCACTTCCCGCCGGGCAGCCGCTGGACGGCGGTCGCGGCGCCGATCTCCGGGTTGAGCCGGAAGGAGTGCCCGATCGCCGCCAGTTCCTGGGCCGGGCCGGTGCCGTAGAGGCCGGGTTCGAGTTCCGTCTGGGCGGCGTTGCGCTGGCTGGCGCGGGGGGCGGCGATGGCGTCCACGAGCGGGAGCCCGCGGTCGAGGAATTGGGTGAGGGTCTGCAGGACGGTGGTGATGATGGTGGCGCCGCCGGGTGAACCGAGGGCCACGACCGGCTGGTTGTGCCGGTCGAGGACGATGGTCGGCGCGATCGAGGACCGCGGCCGCTTGCCCGGACCGGGCAGGTTCGGATCGTGCACGGCCGGGTTGGCCGGGGCGAAGGAGAAGTCCGTCAGCTCGTTGTTGAGGATGAATCCGCGTCCGGGGACGGTGATGCCGCTGCCGCCGGTCTGCTCGATGGTGAGCGTGTAGGAAACGACGTTTCCCCACTTGTCGGCGACGGTCAGGTGCGTGGTGCTCTCGCCCTCGTAGGTCGTCGGCGCTGCTGTGCCCGCCGTGTTGCAGGCCGCCGGGTGGCGCGGGTCGCCGGGCGCGACCGGGCTGGTGAGCACCGCGTCGTCCCTGATCAGGCACTCCCGCGAGTCGGCGTACCGCTTGGAGAGCAGTTCCCCGGTCGGTACGTCCTCGAAGGCGGGGTCGCCGACCCAGCGCCCGCGGTCGGCGAAGGCGATGCGGCTGGCCTCGATGTACCGGTGCAGGTACTGGGCTCGGCTCGCCTCGGACAGGTCGGTCCGCTCCAGGATGTTGAGGGCCTCGCCGACGGTCGTGCCGCCGGAGGAGGAGGGCGCGATGGAGTACACGCCGAGGCCGCGGTAGGTGGTCCTGGTGGGCGCCTGGAGCTTGGCGCGGTAGGCGGCGAGGTCTTTCGCGGACAGCTCGCCGGGCCGGGCGTTCCAGCCCGAAGCCGGGTCCACCGGCGGTTTGTTCACGGTGTCGACGATGTCCTCGGCGAGGTCGCCCCGGTAGAGCGTGCCGACCCCCTTGCGGCCCAGCTCGGCGTAGGTGCGGGCGAGGTCGGGGTTCTTGAAGGTGGAGCCGACGGCCGGGAGCTGTCCGCCGGGCAGGAACAGTTCGGTGGTGTCGGGGAAGTAGCGGAAGCGGGTCTCGTTGGCGGCGGTCTGGCTGCGGAAGGTGGCGTCGACGGTGAAGCCGTCGCGGGCCAGGCGCTCGGCGGGCTTGAGCAGTGTGCCGAGCTTCCTGCTGCCCCACCGGTCGAGGGCGGTCGCCCAGGTGGCGGGCGTGCCGGGGGTGCCGACGCCGAGGCCGCTGCTGACGGCGTCGGCGAAGGCGAGGGGCTTGCCGTTCTCGAGAAACAGGTGCGCGTCGGCGGTGAGCGGCGCGGTCTCGCGGCCGTCGATCGTGCGCACCGTACGGGACTTGGCGTCGTAGTAGACGAAGTAACCGCCTCCGCCGATACCGGCGGAGTAGGGCTCGGTGACGCCGAGGGCGGCGGCGGTCGCGACGGCCGCGTCCACGGCGTTGCCGCCCTTGCGCAGGATCTCGATGCCGGCCGCGGAGGCGTCCGCGTCGACGCTGGCCACGGCACCGCCGTAGCCGACGGCGACGGGTGTCTTCTCGGCGGCGGTCCCTCCGGCGGCGGGTGGCGCCGCCGCTCCCACCGAGACAACGGCAGCGGAAACCGCCAGGACGAGCAGTTTCCGCGCGGCAGAGCGACGCATCCGTACCTCCAGTCCGGGAACGTCCGCGCAGCGTAACCACAACGCCAGGCCCCCGACAGCCCCTTTTGGGCAGTGTCGTACGACTGGCACACATCGAACAGGGGTACGTTCCGGCCATGGGACCCCAGTACTATGCGCGCCCATGAATGACGACGTGCGCAACATCGTTCTGGGTCTGGTCGCGGCCGGTATCAGTGCCGCGCTCGGCTGGGTCGCCCGCACCTACCTCTGGCGACGCAGACTACGGCGCAAGCAGGCATTCTTCGGGCTGCCGGACAACTCGGAGTGCCTGCTCGTCGTCAACCGCGACCCGGCGGCCTCGGAACCGGCGGTCCACCGCTTCGACGTCTTCGCGCTCCTGGAGCTGTCCGCACTGATCAAGGACTGCGGGGCCAACGTCCAGGTGGTCACCCAGGACACGGCCCAGCAGGGCTTCGGCGAGCGCACCGAGTTCTGCGTGGGCGGCCCGGCCTCCAACCGGCGGATGATGGCGCACATGGCGGCGATGCTGCCCGGCGTGCGGGTCAACGTCGACGCCGAACCGGGCCCGGACCGCGGGGCGTTCCAGATCGGCAGCGAGCGGCACCGCCTGGAGGCGGGCGTCACCGAGTACGTGCTGCTGGCCCGGCTGACCGCCGCCCAGCGCCGCGACGCCCGGCCGGTGTTCCTCTTCTGCGGCCAGCGCGCGATCACCAACCAGGCCGCCACGCGCTATCTGGCCCGCAACCACGAGCGCCTCCACCGCAAGCACGGAAACAACTCCTTCGTGCTGTTGCTGAAGGTCGTCAACTCCCAGGCGTACGGCCCGGACGTGGTGGAACTGGTCGCCGATGTGACGCGGGCCGCCCAGACGCCGCTGCCCGCGCAGGCCGTCGCCACCCGCGCCTCACACCGCGCGTCCTGACGTCTGCACGGCTGCCCCTCCCCCACTCCTGCCGGCCCGTCCGCAGATGACCCGCACCCGGTTCCTCACCCGCTCAACAATCGTTACTCGCACGTAACTTACCGGCTGGTTACTTACGGTAGGAGCGAGAGGTTACCGTCGGGTCACTTTGCACCGGCACGAGTGAGGAGTGACCGTGGGACACCGCCGCAGGGCCCTGCGTACGACCGCCGTGGGCGCCGTCTGTGCGACCCTGGTCGCCGGTGGCGTCCTCGGTCTCGCCCCCGCCGCGCAGGCCGCCACGAGCGGCATCCGCTTCGTCGACATCCGGAGCGCGGACGGCACCGTGCTGAAGGCGAACGTGGTCACGCCCGCGGGCACCGACGGCACCGGCCGCCACCCCCTGATCGTGTTCCCGACGAGCTGGTCCTTCCCCCAGGTCGAGTACCTGGCCCAGGCCAGGCGGCTCGCCGACTCGGGCTACATCGTGCTCACGTACAACGTGCGCGGCTTCTGGCAGTCCGGCGGCGAGATCGAGGTGGCGGGCCCGCCCGACGTGGCCGACGCGTCCACGGTGGTCGACTGGGCACTCGCGCACACCGCCGCCGACCCGCGCAACATCGGCATCGGAGGCGTCTCCTACGGCGCCGGCATCAGTCTGCTCGCCGCCGCGCACGACCCGCGCATCAAGGCCGTCGCGGCGCTCAGCGGCTGGGCGGACCTGACCGGGTCGATCTACTCCGGCCGCACCGAACACGTCCAGGCGGCCGCCCTGCTGGACGCCACGGGCACGGTCACCGGCCGCCACAGCGCCGAGACCCGCCGGGCCTTCGACGACTTCTACTCCGCCGACCTGTCGAAGGAGCAGGACCTGATCGCCTGGGGGAAGAAACGTTCCCCCGTAACCTACCTGGACCAGCTCAACGACAACGGCGCGGCGGTCATGCTCGCCAACACCTGGGGCGACACGGTCTTCCCGCCCAACCAGTACGCGGACTTCTACGAGAAGCTGACCGGCCCGAAGCGGCTGGCGTTCCGGCCCGGCGACCACGCGACGGCCGAACTCACCGGCCTGTTCGGACTGCCCAACGACGTGTGGACCGACACCGTGCGCTGGTTCGACCACCACCTCAGGGGCGTGGACAACGGCATCGGCCGTGAGCAGCCGGTGCGGATCAAGTCCCGTTCCACAAGCGGTTACGAGGGTTACCCGGACTGGAAATCGGTTACCGCTACCACCCGCAAGGTGAACCTCGCCGGCACCACCACCATCCGCGCCAACGTCAACTCGGGTGCGGACGCCGGGATCGTGTTCCTGTCGAGCATCCTCGACCAGGTCGCCCGGCTGCCCCCGGTGGCCTCGATCCCCCTGCTCCCCCGCCGCTGGGCCGCCGTCTGGCAGTCGCCGGCGTATGCCAGGACCCAACAGGTGCGCGGCACCGCGAGGTTGCACACCACGGTGACGCCCACCCAGGAGAGCGGCACCGTCGTCGCCTACCTCTACGACGTGGGGCCGCTCGGCCTCGGCAAGCTGGTCACCAACGCGCCGTACACCTTCCACGCGCGCACCCCGGGCGAGCCGTTCGGCGTGGACCTGGAACTGTTCTCCACGGCCTACGACGTCCCGGCCGGGCACCGGCTGGCGCTGGTCGTCGACACGGTCGACCCGCTCTACATCGAGCACAACCCGACCGGCGCGCGGCTGACCTTCTCCTCACCGCCGAACGACCCGTCCTACGTGTCGATTCCGCTGCGCGAGCAGTGATCTCCGGCCGCCGCCGGGCGGGTATGGCTCCTGTGAATCTGCCCCTACGGCCCAGATGAACGACCCATCCTAGACGAGGTTGTGTCCGGGGGGTCATGGCGGGCGCGGACTCGGCTAGTGCTTGAGGATCTTGGAGAGGAAGTCCTTGGCCCGGTCGCTGCGCGGATCGGTGAAGAACTCGTCCGGGCTGCGGTCCTCGACGATGCGGCCGTCGGCCATGAACACCACACGGTTGGCGGCCGAGCGGGCGAAGCCCATCTCGTGGGTGACGACGACCATCGTCATACCGTCCCGGGCGAGCTGCCGCATGACTTCCAGCACCTCGTTGATCATCTCCGGGTCCAGGGCGGAGGTCGGCTCGTCGAACAGCAGCGCCTTGGGCTCCATGGCGAGGGCGCGGGCGATGGCCACGCGCTGCTGCTGACCGCCGGAGAGCTGTGCGGGGTACTTGTCGGCCTGGCCGGCCACACCGACGCGGTCGAGCAGGGCGAGCGCCTTCTCCTCGGCCTTCGCCTTGTCGGTCCTACGGACCTTGACCTGGCCCAGCGTCACGTTCTGGAGCACGGTCTTGTGTGCGAACAGGTTGAAGGACTGGAAGACCATGCCGACGTCGGCGCGCAGCCGGGCCAGTTCCCTGCCCTCGTCCGGGAGCGGTCTGCCGTCCAGCAGGATGGTGCCCGAGCGGATGGTCTCCAGCCGGTTGATGGCCCGGCAGAGCGTCGACTTGCCCGACCCCGAAGGGCCGATGACCACGACCACCTCCCCCTTGCCGACGGTGAGGTCGATGTCCTGGAGGACATGCAGTTCCCCGTAGTACTTGTTGACGTCACGCAGCTCGATCAACGGATCGGCGGCCATGCGCAGCCCTACTCACTCTCAGCTGTCCCGTGCAGCCGCAAACTATCCAGATAAAACTGACCTAAAGACACGACACGCACTTGTCCCGCATTAGCCGTATTTAAGCTCCCGGCAAACCCTCTGATCGAACCTCGACTTCAGCCTCCACCCAAGCCTCCGCCCGAGCCGCCACCCGAGCCGCCGCCTCAGATCTCAGCCTCGGACCTCCGCCCCAGACCTCCGACCGAGACGGCCCCAGACATCCGACCCAGACCTCCGCCTCAGACCTCCGCCACCTCGCCGTAGCGCTGAGTCAGCTCGGGAACGCCGTTGACCGCCCACTCCTGCCCGGCCGTCACCACGTCGAACTCCCGGCCCGACGCCAGCCGCACGACAGGCTGGCCGCCGGGCCAGACCTCCCAGGCGGCGCCGGGGACGGTGCGCACGATCACGGTGCCGAGGTAGAGGCCGGCGTCGTTGCCGAGCCAGGGCAGGTTCTCCTCGTCGTCGCGCCAGCGCGGCAGCAACTGGTCGAGCGCCTCCAGCGAGGCCGGTGTGTCGTCGAGCCGGATACCCTCCCGCTCCGCCAGAGTGCGCAGCAGCTCGCACTCGGAGAGGAGTTCGGCGACCCCTTCGGGGTCGGCGGCGGTCAGCGTCGCCTCGGCGTGCTTCTTGCGCCTGATGCCCAGGAAAGGGATGTTCATACGCCCAGCGTGACATTCACACCGGCGTGCGCACCACAGGCGCGCGGGCGGCCGCGGGCGGCCGGATCCCCTGCCCCACCCGCACACCGGATTGACCGGTACGTGGCATTCTCGCCGCCGTCGCGGTGCCGGAACGCGCCGCCGTCGCGGTGGGCCGGAACGACCGACCGGATGTACGGGAGGAGTCGGTACGTGTGCCGGCCTGTACCCGGGGTTCCCGTGGTGACCCTGGCGCCCCTGCCCACGAGCGCGGTGGCCGTGTTCCCCGGGGCCTACACGTCCAGGTCGACGACGACCGGTGCGTGGTCCGAGGCGCCCTTGCCCTTGCGCTCCTCGCGGTCGACGTAGGAGTCCTTGACGGCCTTGGCGAAGGGCGCGTTGCCGTAGACCAGGTCGATGCGCATGCCGCGGTTCTTGGGGAAGCAGAGCTGGCGGTAGTCCCAGTAGGTGAAGGGGTGCTCGTACTTCAGGGGGCGCGGGACGACGTCGGAGAGGCCCGCACCGCGCAGGGAGGCGAGGGCGGCGCGCTCGGCGGGGGTGACATGCGTGGAGCCCTCGAAGGCGGCCACGTCGTAGACGTCGTCGTCGGTCGGCGCCACGTTGTAGTCGCCCAGCACGGCGAAGGGGCGGCTGCCTCCCGCGTCACCGGCGACCGCGGCCCTGAGGGCCTCGAACCACTGGAGCTTGTAGGCGTAGTGCGGGTGCTCCACCTCGCGGCCGTTGGGCACGTAGACCGACCAGACGCGGACCGGGCCGCAGGTCGCCGCGATCGCGCGGGGCTCCGGGGCGCCCTCGTAGCCCGGATCGCCGGGCAGGCCCTTGACGACGTCCTCGATGCCCACGCGGGAGAGCACCGCCACGCCGTTCCACCTGCCGGTGGCGTGGACCGCCGCCTCGTAGCCCAGCTCGCGCAGCTGGGCGAAGGGGAACTGGTCCTCGGAGACCTTGGCCTCCTGGAGGCAGAGCACGTCGGTGCCGCTGCTCTCCAGCCAGGCCAGGAGCCTCGGCAGGCGGGCGGTGATCGAGTTCACGTTCCAGGTCGCGATGCGCATGCCCGACAACCTACCCGCAGGGTCCGACAACGCCGTCGCTCAGATCTGCGCCGAGGCTCCCGGCGCCAGCCGCCCGTGGTCCGCGCCGCCCAGGTTGCCCAGGTGCATGTCGTAGATCGGGCGGGCGAGGTCGGTGAGGAGGGCGTCGTGGATGTCGTAGACCCGCCGCGGAGCGACCTCCCTCACGTACTCGATGACCTCGGCGATCTTGTTCCAGGGGGCCTGGACGGGGGCGAGGAGGGTCTCCACCGGCCGGCCGGGGACGGTGAGGGCGTCGCCGGGGTGGAAGACACGGCCGCCGTCGATCAGGAAGCCCACGTTGGTGACGCGCGGCAGGTCCGGGTGGATCACGGCGTGCAGCTCGCCGTGGACCTGGACGTCGAAGCCCGCGGCGGTGAAGGAGTCCCCGTGGCCGACGGTGTGGACGCGGCCCGGGAAGGCGCCCGCGATCTTCTCCGCGACCGACGCGAGGGTCCAGATCTCGGCGGCCGGGTCGGCGTCCAGGGCCGCCCGCAGCCGCTCCTCGCTGAAGTGGTCGGGGTGCTCGTGCGTGACCAGGATCGCCTCCGCGCCGAGCGCCGCGTCCTCCTCGGTGAACGCGCCCGGGTCGAGAACGAGCGTGCGGCCCGCCTTCTCCAGGCGGACACAGGCATGCGCCTTCTTCGTGAGCTTCAGGGGCGTCACGGGTGTCTCGGAAGTCATGGCCGTCATGGTCCCATCCTGCCTCCGCCGGGCGGCCCGCTCACTCGGAGGGCGTCGTCTCCTCCCGGATGACCTGCTGCGCCACCCGGAACGCGCTGTTGGCGGCCGGTACGCCGCAGTAGACCGCCGCCTGGAGCAGAACCTCCTTGATCTCGTCCGGGGTGAGGCCGTTGCGCAGGGCGGCGCGGGTGTGGAAGGCCAGCTCGTCGAGGTGCCCGCCGGCCACCAGCGCGGTGAGTGTCACGCAGGAGCGCGACCGCCGGTCGAGGCCGGGACGGTCCCAGATCTCGCCCCAGGCGTAGCGGGTGAGCAGTTCCTGGAAGTCACCGGAGAAGTCGTCGGCCTGTGCCAGTGCCCGGTCCACATGGGCGTCCCCGAGGACCTCGCGGCGCACCTTCAGCCCGGCGTCGTAGGGGTCGGGGCGGCCCATGATCTGCGCCGGCACGGTCATCGGGGCGGGGGCGATCTCCGCGATGGGCGCGGCCTGCGGGGACACGGCCTGCACCGGCCTGAGGGAGACGCCGGGGACGGCGGTCTGGCCCGTGCTGTGCTCGTAGGCGGGCTGCCAGGCGGTCGAGAAGTGCCGGACCAGGAGGTCGGTGACGGCGGCGGGCTGCTCGACCGGGACCAGGTGGGAGGCGCCGGGGACGACGGCGAGACGGGCGTCGGGGATGCCGGCGACCAGGGTGCGGGCCTCGGCGGGGCCGGTGACCTGGTCGTCCGAGCCGACGAGGACCAGCGTCGGCACACCGACCATGCCCAGTTCGGCCCGCACGTCGAAGGAGGCGAGCGCCTCGCAGGCCGCGATGTAGCAGCCGGGGTCGGTGGTGCGCACCATCTGTACGGCCCACTCGGTGATCGCGGGCTGCGCGGCGGCGAAGCCGGTGGTGAACCAACGGTCGGGCGAGGTGCGGGCGATGGGGTCGAGACCGTTCGTCCGCACGATCACGCCGCGCTGGCGGAACTCGTCCGCCGTGCCGAACCGCGGCGAGGCCGCGATGAGCGCGAGCGAGGCCACCCGCTCGGGGTGACGCAGTGCCAGCTCCACACCGACCGCACCGCCGAGCGCACAGCCCGCGTAGCCGAAGCGCTGCACCCCGAGTGCGTCGAGTGTGGTCAGCAGCCGCTCGGCGAGGTCGCTCACGGAGCCCGCCGGATAGGCCGGGGACCCGCCGTGACCGGGCAGGTCGAACCGGAAGATCCGCCACTGCTGGGCCAGCTCGGGAACCTGCCGGTCCCACATGTGCCAGGTGGTGCCCAGTGAGGGACCCAGGATCAGTACGGGGGCGTCTTCCGGCCCGTCAAAGCGGTATTGGAGGGTGTTCGTCGGTGTCTCACTCACGCCCTGCACGGTCTCACATCCCACGATTTCTCACGTGCGGGGGTCCAACCCCGTACAAGGCGTCCCACGTTGTGACGACCTCGAGGAGAGGGTCCACAACCGGCCGTCGGGTGCTGTCCGGCACGGTGATCGGTGAGGCGGGAGGCGGGGGCGCACGGGCCGGCTCGGGCCCTTGTCGCGGTCCGGGGGCTGACCAGCGCGGACTTCGCGGTGGCCGCTCGGCGGAGGGCGGGCGGGCCGCTGCGGTGGCGGGGTCACGTCACGGGCTCCGGTCTCCGGTAACGTCAAGGTATGAGTCATCCGCATCCTGGCCTGAAGACCGCCCCGCCGCTGCCCGCCCAAGGTTTGAGGGTCGTCGCCCTGGGCGGCCTGGGCGAGATCGGCCGCAACATGACCGTCTTCGAGTACGCCGGCAAACTACTGATCGTGGACTGCGGGGTGCTGTTCCCCGAGGAGACGCAGCCCGGGGTGGACGTGATCCTTCCCGACTTCACCTCGATCAGGGACCGCCTGGACGACATCGTGGCCGTCGTCCTGACCCACGGGCACGAGGACCACATCGGCGGCGTGCCCTACCTGCTGCGCGAGCGGTCCGACATTCCCGTCGTCGGCTCGAAGCTGACGCTGGCGTTCCTGGAGGCCAAGCTCAAGGAGCACGGCATCCGGCCGCGGACGGTGCGGGTGAAGGAGGACGACAAGCGCAAGTTCGGCCCCTTCGAGTGCGAGTTCGTCGCGGTCAACCACTCCATCCCGGACGGTCTCGCCGTGGCGATCCGGACCGGAGCCGGGCTGGTGCTGCACACCGGCGACTTCAAGATGGACCAGTTCCCCCTCGACGACCGCATCACCGACCTGCGTGCCTTCGCGCGGCTCGGCGAGGAGGGTGTGGACCTGTTCCTCACCGACTCCACCAACGCCGAGGTGCCCGGCTTCACCACGTCGGAACGCGAGCTGAACCCGGCGATCGAGCAGGTGATGCGTACGGCTCCGCGCCGGGTCATCGTCTCCAGCTTCGCCAGCCATGTGCACCGCATCCAGCAGGTCCTGGACGCCGCCCACCAGCACGGCCGCAAGGTCGCCTTCGTCGGCCGCTCGATGGTCCGCAACATGGGCATCGCCCGCGAGCTGGGCTATCTCAAGGTGCCGTCCGGTCTGGTCGTGACGACCAGGGAGCTGGAGAAGCTCCCCGACCACCGGATCACGCTGGTGTGCACCGGCTCCCAGGGCGAGCCGATGGCCGCGCTGTCCCGGATGGCCAACCGCGACCACATGATCCGTATCGGCGAGGGCGATACCGTGCTGCTCGCCAGCTCGCTGATCCCCGGCAACGAGAACGCCATCTACCGGGTGATCAACGGGCTGACCCGGTGGGGTGCCCACGTCGTCCACAAGGGCAACGCCAAGGTGCACGTCTCCGGGCACGCCAGCGCCGGCGAACTCGTCTACTGCTACAACATCGTCAAGCCGCGCAACGTCATGCCGGTCCACGGCGAGTTCCGCCACCTGCGGGCCAACGGCGACCTCGCCATCCGTACGGGTCTCGACCCCGACCGGGTCGTCATCGCCGAGGACGGTGTCGTCGTCGACCTCGTCGACGGGCGCGCGTCCATCACCGGCAAGGTGCCCGCGGGCAACGTGTACGTGGACGGCATGGAGGTCGGCGGCGTCACCGAGGCGTCCCTCAAGGACCGCCTCACCCTGGCCGAGGAGGGCGTGGTCACCGTCGTGGCCCTCGTCGACGCCGACACCGGCGCCCTGGCCGAGGCGCCCGACTTCCTGGCCCGTGGCTTCGTCCATGACGAGACGACGTTCGAATCCGTCATCCCGGTCATCGAGAAGACGCTGGCCACCGCCGCGGAGGAGGGCGTGGGCGACTCACGCCAGCTCGAACAGATGATCGCCCGTGCGGTGGCCAACTGGGCCTTCCGCACCTATCGCCGCAAGCCGCTCATCATCCCCGTCATCATCGACGCCTGAGCCTGATCCGGGCCGAACCCTCCGGCCGCCGGCCCACCGCCGGCGGCCGGGACAGAGACGAGGAACACCGATGAGCGCGCGCTTCGACGAGATCGACTGGCGTCCGACGCCGCTGGGGGACATCAGCCTGCGGCGGCGCAGGTATCCCGGCTCGGACGACGACGTGTACGAGGTGAAACTGGGCGACGAGTTCCTGATGTCCAGCCTCTTCACGGCCGGCGAGATCGCGCTGACGGAGCTGGGGCTGGCGCGCCTGCCGGGCGGCGCCGAGCTGGACGTCGCGGTCGGCGGGCTCGGCCTCGGGTACACCGCGCGAGCCGCTCTGGACGACCCCAGGGTGCGCTCCCTGATCGTGGTGGACGCGCTCGCCGAGGTCATCGACTGGCACGAGCGCCACCTCGTGCCCCTCGGCGCCCGCCTGACAGGCGATCCCCGCTGCGCTCTGGTGCACGCCGACTTCTTCGAGGCGGCCGCGGGCCCGGCCGGCCTGGACCCACGGTCACCGGGGCGCCGCTTCCACGCGATCCTGCTGGACATCGACCACTCCCCGCGGCACGTGCTCAACCCCCGCCACGCCGCCCTGTACCGCCCGGACGGGCTTCGCGCCCTCGCCGAGCACCTTCACCCCGAGGGCGTCTTCGCCCTGTGGTCCAACGACCCGCCGGACGAGGAGTTCACCGCCACGCTCGCGGGCGTCTTCGCGGGCGTCGAAGCCCACGTCGTGGAGTTCGACAACCCGCTCCAGAGCGGCACCGCGACCAACACCGTCTATCTGGCGCGCAGAGACCAGGGCCACACACCGGGCGACGGCTGAGGCCTCTCAGAGGCCGTCGGCCGAACCGCCCAGGCCGGTCAGGGCGCCCACCGGGTCGGTGTCGGGGGTACCGCGGGGCCACCAGTCGTCGTGGCCGGGCTCCGATTCGTAGGGGTACCACAAGCCGTCGCGGCCGAAGCGGAGTTGGACGTGGCCGCGGGGGTGGGTGAGGTGGTTGCGCCAGGGGCGGAAGG